>JALSOK010000049.1 GCA_026986535.1 Caldifarciminota bacterium | reverse complement strand
GGTTTGCCTTCCTGTCCCCTGTGCTTCACCAGCTGTGCGGCCGTTCCCACATTCCGCAGGGCCTCGAGCAGATTGTGGAGCTTATGCTTTTTGAAATAGGCCACAAGAACAGCACCGGCAGGTACCCTCAGGATTTCGATATTCTCATCCCCCTCCCTGAGCTGACCCACCAGATAGGCACGCCCCTGAACCATCTCTATATGGGCGAATATCTTCTTGTTTCTGGGCATCTCGGACAGGACCTCCTCCACCTCGTACTTCACATCCTCCAGCGTATATACATCCCCCTTCCGCTTCTTTCCATATTCCGCAGTGAAGAAGGTCTGCTTTCCATCCTTCTTTCCGAATAGCAGGTCGAATCCCCAGCGCTTCAGGGACTTGAACTTGAACTCCCTTTCCTTCTCCGGCTGGCCGAGGGTCTCGAACACAAGGGTGTTGATCGCCTGCTCCAGCCTCAGTTCGAGTACCTTACCCATTTTCCACCTCCCCGGTTCCCATGTAAATCAGCTCCTCCACATAGGTGTGGGCTATCAGCTCCAGAGAGAACACAATGAAGGTTATAACAGCAGCTCCCCAGAAAGTCCCTTCTATATAATTGCCCACGAGCCCATAGCCCAGGAGATTGAACTTGAACAGGATGGATAGGAGGGTTATGAGCAGGAATGCGGTATAGTAGGTGTACTTATACTTATCCAGCTCCCTGAGCCATGTAATCAGAAGCACCGGAAGAGCAAGGTTCCTGAGGAGTTCGTGGGGCAGGGATACTCTGCTGGCCACATAACCCCTATCGTACTCCTTTCCATCCAGAAGGAGCTCCGCAAAGTTTATAAACTGGCCATAGCCGAACAGGAGTCTGTTGGCAAGGAGCCAGAAGGACAGGAATCCCAGAACGAATGCCACATCCTCAGGAAACTTCGGCCACAGGAGGACGAATCCGAGAACACCCGCAAGTAAAAGGAGGAAGAAGAGGGCAAAGACGAGCCCTCCCGTAATATTCTCCCACCTACTCATCACTTCTCACCTCCGGTGGTATCCGACGGGGACTTACCCCCCTTCTCAAATACGAAGGGATGTACAACGGTATACACATCGGGGGACAGTGGGTGGGAGTAGAATATGGTGGTGGTCACTATATCACCGACCTCCAGGGGAAGAGCCTGCTCCTTCAGGTTTATGTAAACCACGGCCACTTCCATGGGATTTATAGTTATTCCCAGCGGTATGTTGGATATGAAGTATGCGGGCTGTCGGGTGGATTCTCCGGGAGTAAAGGCTATGGAGTAGTTATCCAGAGACAGGGGCACTGTTCCGGGATTTAAAACGGAGAAGACGAGCCGGTTGTTCTCCCTATCGTACTCAGCACCCACGACTATGGGGGAAGCGGGTATGTTCTGCACACTCCTCATCATGCGGTTATAGGTAATGTATCCGCCAACTCCCGAGCCCACGAAGAGGCCCAGGATGGCTATGAACAGGGTCAGAAGCAGTCTCCTACTCATTGTTCACCTCCTTGGTGGTCCTGGTTTCCCGATCCTTAATCTCCTGTATGTCCTTCCGGATGTCCTCGAAGGTCTTCTTCTTCGCCTTCTGTCCCTTCACATCCTTCTCCAGTTTCTCTATCCTCTCCAGAATGGGCCTGACATTCTTCTCATCCCTCACATATCCGAGAGTCTTCGCCAGCTCTATCCTGCTTCTGGCATACGCCAGTATTTCGATCGCATCATCGGGATTCTCTTCGTATATGCGGGACGCCTCATCCACCAGATAATAGGCCTCGAGCAGGGGCCTGGGGATTATGGTCTGGGTTACTTTTATGGATTCGAGAGCCATGTTGATGGAATTCAGGGCCTTAACCCAGTCCTTCAGACGGGCGAACTCCGATGCCAGTTCCACAGCTTCCTTGAAGATCCCTATGGGAAGGACATAGGTATCGATTATAATCTCATTCCTCAGCACATTGAGGATGTCCCTTGCTCTGATCAGGTCATTCTCCTCAAGGGCCTTTCGGGCATCCTCCACGAGTTTAACAGCCTCATCCAGCGTATCCACCCCTATGAACTCATAAACGAGGGACCGAACCGGCACATACTTGACTCCTTCTTCCCTGTAGAGCCTGTCCAGTTTGTTCTGAATGCTCTCAAGCCCCCTGAGGGCCTCATCGAACTTACCGTTGGATATGAGCTTCACCACCTCACCGAGGGCCACATAGACCTCGGCAGCCTCCCGGAGGATCTTCTCCTCCTCCACCCTTCGGGTCTCCTTAACCGCGGCCTCCTGAGCCCTCTTCTTGATCTCCTTTACCGTTGCCTTTGCCATGGTTTCACCTCCTTTTAATTAACATAAGTTTTGTTATAAACAAATTTTAAAGCAATTTCTCTCTGGATTCAAAATTATTTTCAATTACTTTACTGATAAGTGGGGTTCCGGGATATTTCCAGATGGTATAAAATTTCTGACCATGGATGTCAGTATTTTTGTGATTTACCTGCACTTAATCTTCGCCATAATCTGGACCGGCTCCCTCGTTGCCCTGCCCCTTCTGTTCATTCCCGTCCTCAAAAAGAGCGATGATTATGCGAAGTATATGGACCTCATAGGATACAGGCTCAGGATAACGGGATGGCTGTCGCTGGGAATTCTGCTCCTGACAGGAACATACCTGCTTCTGGAGAGGAACCTGTACAAAAATCCCCTCATGCATGCAAAACTCACCCTGTATGTGCTCCTTGCTGTCATAACCGCGGTTCACGACTTCCTTGGGCCCCGGCTGGGGCTGTCGAAGATTAACAGGTATCTGGGAAGAGTTATGCTCCTTATAACCCTGTTTATAATACTCCTGGCCGTTGCCATGCTCAGGGGTGTGGTCCTGTAATCAAAAGGCCCTGTAGAACTCCCGCAGTACATTCCGGAAGTCCGTGATGAGGATCTCCCTGTTCCGGTAGACCTCCAGGAAAAACCAGAGAAGGAGCAGCACAGAGGCGGGTATCAGGACCCGGTCCCACAGGGGAAACAGGAGAAGCAGGGAATATCCAAGGACAAACGGGATGGGGTGGGAACTCCCCGGGAGGGAAAAATTCAGCATATACCAGTGGTATCCCATGGAAAGGGCCAATAGCATCATTGCGCTGATCATGAAGTGCTGATGGAAAGTCTTGAGTGCATAATCTCCCAGAGCCACATACATGGAATAATAGGCCCCCAGCAGGAAGTACATGATGGAAAACACATGCGCAAAGGCCGCCACTTTCAGGGCCTTTACGACGAACCTCCCCACCCCCGCTATATAAAGGAGCAGACCCATCATGAGGAGCAGGGCGGCAATCTGGAGAAGATAGGTGGTGGTCTCCATGACCCGCACATCTGTAAACCACTTTCCAAAAGCGGGGAAATACACCCTGAGGAAGAAAGCCGCGAAGTTAAAAGAGACCGCCAGATTCACCAGAGCGAATGCAACCTTCCCCATCCAGAGTCCTCCCCTCAATCTCTCCCTGACCATGCGGGAAAAGCGGGGAAGCATGAAGTACGCGCATGCCAGAAAGGAATTCAGCTGAAATCCGATGAACAGCAGATGCAGGTTTCCGAAATAATTCACCGGTAGAACCGAGAGTATCCCCCACACCATGGCCATAAAGAAGAATAATCCAAACAGGGTGTCGAACTCCCACTTCCTGGAGCGCCACCTGTACACGAGCAGCAGGGCATGTTGAAGCAGAAGGTATATCGAAAATCCGGCCCTGTACATCGTCCATCCAGCGAAAGACCATGAGGACATGGTGGGTGAGAACAGGGGCAGGAAGACAGCCACCATAAGACCGAAGAACATTAGGAGGAAGGAATATGTTGCCCCCCTGCTGTACCACCCTCCCCTATTGCGGGGAAAGGGGATCGCCCCATGCTGAACCGAAATGATATAGAAGTTCACAAAGCCCATGAGGAGAAGCGAATAAACGGTCGTGGAATCGGCGGAAAAGCCCATGAGGAGAACCACAGAGGAC
>JALSOK010000048.1 GCA_026986535.1 Caldifarciminota bacterium | reverse complement strand
CCAGCTCGTAATCGGGGTCAAAGATTTCAGCCATCTCTCACCTCCTTTTATGGGGAGTGGTGACATGGTTATCGGACAACCTGCCGGATTGCGTTTAAAATTAGAATCGGGAAATGTGGGATGCGATGCGCAGTGGGGCGGATGCCTTCGAGCGGATGCTCGTGGTCCCGCCCTGGAAGTTCTTCGTGATGTTCCTGCTCTTCTTCGTTATCATGGTGTTGGTTCTCTTTCGGCGGGCTCCTGTGAGATACATCGTTTATCTGTCCCTTCGATACACTCTATGGTTCGGCCTTCTGGCGGGGGCCACTTTCTTCACCCCGGGGAGGTACAGGTTCCTGCTCTATTACTTTCTGATTCTTTTCGTTGCCCTCGCCTTCATGGAGATGAGGAGACTGGCCTGCCTGTGGGGATATGTGGAGAAAAAGCTTTATTTTGCGAACAACCTGATCTCCTGGTTGAGGAGGCGCTTTGGTGTGCCCTACAGGGTGAGGCTTATGGTTGTCGATTTCGCTGTGGAGCTGGAGGATGAATCCGGGGATTGGCCTGTCGATAAGGTGAAGACCCTGAGGCCCGAATTCTGGCCTTTCGATGCCTCTATCCGCTATATCCTTGCGGCTTTTTCCGATGTTTCCAGGATTTTTAAGCCTTTTGGCCTTACTCCTGCCAGTTTGCTCCTGGTCAATGGAGTTGCGCCATTCAGGGAAAACCGTGATTCGGATGCTTTTATCATGATTCCTGTGAGCGCCCTGTTTCTGAATCGGGATGCCCTTACATTTTTGATAGCTCATGAGTTCGGGCATCACTATCTGGAGCATACGCTCGAGAAGGGATTGCTCGGTCAGGTTCTGGATCTTCTGAGAAAGTCCATGGAGAGCGCAATATTCGTGTACAGGGATGTGATTTTCTCCGGGAGAATCGATATTTCCGAGGAGATCATCAACATAAACTGGAACCAGCGGGAGGAGAAAGAGGCGGATTTACTGGCTACCCGTGTCCTTGCCGAGAGGGGGGCCAATGTGGACAGGGCCATGAGGTTTTTTCACTATGTGGTCGAACTCTCGGGCGGATATAATCTTCTGGAGAAACTGTTCGGTTCCCATCCGGATACACGGAAGCGGATAGAGTACATTTCCCGGGCATATCATCGCTACATCCATGGGGAGCAGGGTCCGGATTTTCCGGTGTAGGGGTTTTACTTTATCATGAGGGGAAGCATCTGCTGGTCGTAGGGCATTATGATGATTTTGCTGTTGTCGTTGTTTGCCAGCTCCTTCATGGTGGTTATGTAGTACCACCTGAGGTACTTGTCCGAAAGGGAATTGTTGATTATCCTCTGAGATTCGGCAAGCCCGCGGGCCTCGACCACCTTCCGCTCCGCTTCCAGCTTCTCCTTCTCCAGTACATACTGCATCCTTTCGGCTTCCTGTTTGGCGGTTATCTTCCTCTCTATGGCTTTGATCACCTCCTGCGGGAGCTGGATATTGCGGATATTTACCTGAACGATTTCGAAGTAGGGATTGTTAAGGCTCTCGAGGGCTTTGACTATCTGCTGTTCCACCTCCTGCCTCTTTTCGTAGTAATCTGTCCCCTTGTAGTTGGCGAACAGGGTCCTTATGGCACTCCTTATGGTGGGTTTTACCAGATTATCGAATATGTTCCTGTATTCTATGAACGCATCGCAGGCTCTGTTCTGCTTCACCTTGTACCCCACGCTTATGTCCACCAGCAGTTGCAATCCGTCGTTGGACAGCACCGGTATCTCTTTGAAGTGGATAACCTGCGTGGTTATGGGGATGGTCTGTATGCTCTGGATGAAGGGTATTACCAGCTTCACGCCGGGTCCGGACTCCCTGTCCGAAATCTGGCCCAGTGTTATGTAGCATGCCACTTTTCGGTTGTCCACGATGCGGACTGGAGAAAAGAAGGCCAGGAAAACTCCCAGCAGGATGAGTCCTGTTATGAGGCCCATGCCCCTCATCTATCGCACGCCCCTTTCTTTGAGCTCCTGCAGGAACTCTTCGTATTCTTCCTTTATATGCCAGGGCATCTCCGCGTACACATCCTCGAACATGGTCTCCGGGTCGGGCTCCGGCCTGGCTTCCGCTTCTTCTATTGCCGAGTTGAGGAGATTTTCGATCTCTTCGTCCAGCTGTTCCTCCCACCTGGGGGTCCAGATACCCATCCTTTCCAGATAGAGCCGCATCCTCTTAATGGGGTCCCATTTCTGTTTCCATTCCTCCACTTCCCTGGGGTCGCGGTATCGGGAGGGGTCGTCAGCTGTGGAGTGGGCGCCGTATCTGTATGTGAGGGCTTCTATGAGGACGGGCTCCTTCCGGTAGGCCTTCTCGAATGCATTTTTTGTTACGGCGTAAACTGCCAGCACATCGTTCCCATCCACATAGTATCCATCCATTCCGTACGCGATGGCCTTTATGGCTATGTTCTTCGATGCAAACTGCCTTTCGCTGGGGACAGAGATGGCCCAGTGATTATTCTGCACGAAGAATACGGTGGGTGTTTTGAAGACGCCCGCCATGGTGAGGGCCACATGGAAGTCCCCTTCTGCCGTTCCCCCATCCCCTATGTATCCGATTACGGCTTCGTTTTCCTTCTTCAGGTAGTTTATTGCCATCCCGATGCCCGTGACCTGAGGGAGCTGTGTACCCACGGGGCTGGAAATGGTAACGATCCTCAGTTTCCTCAGACCCCAGTGTACAGGCATCTGCTTGCCCTTGTTGGCCTCCACCCTTCCCATCAGCTGGGCAAACATCTCCACGAGGGGGTATTTCTTCACTATGTACACCCCATGCTCCCTGTGGGCTGTATAAACCCAGTCGTTGGGCCCCACTGCGTATCCGCTTCCCACATTGGCGGCCTCCTGACCGGCCACCTCCACATAGAATCGGCATTTCCCCTGCCTCGTGAGTATCATGCCTTTCCGGTCGAAGGCACGGGTCATCTTCATGTAGTAGTACAGCTCCTGCAGGTTCTCCTGCGTGAGCCCCAGGTCTTCGGGTGAGAAGTCGAACAGGGGCTCCCCTTCGGAACCTATAAATCTTATCGGCTCCTGTGTGAAAGGCTGGATTTTTTCCAGAATTTTCTCCGTCATAGTGGGGAAATTATAAAGGGGCAGTACCACTGCGGCCTTCGGAAGGCGCCCTTCAGAGGGACAGGAGTATGGCCCCCGCTATGGCCAGAATCGTTCCGAGCAGATGATGAATCTGGACCTGCTCCCTGAGAATCGCGATGCCCATCAGAAATGTGATAACCGGGTATGTGGCAGTCAGGGGGACCACTATGGACACTTTCCCGCTGCGGATGGCCAGGATGAAGAAGATATATCCCATGGTGCCGAGAAGCCCCGCCGCTATTCCATAGAGGGCAAACTTTCCCACGGTCGCAAAGGACTGCCGGCCCCACAGGAGGATTCCTGCCGAAAGGATGAAGGACACGAGATTGCTCAACACATACAGCTGATACCATTCCATGTATCGGGAGGCCACTTTGATGATAAAACCCCACATTCCCCAGAATGCAATGGTCAGTATGGAGTACAGGAGCCACATGGGAGCGAAATCTGCTACAAGTATAAAGGTTGTGAAAGTTGGAAATCAGAAGGTGCGGAAGTATAATTTACATCATGACGAAAAAGGAAATAGAGAAAGAGCAATCACAGAAAACCCATTCGAAACCTGAGAAGGAAGACATCGAATCCGCATCCGAATCAGAAAACCAGTCCCGGAAGGAAAATGGAAACGGAGAGGTTACCCTCCGGGATGTGGTGGAGGTTCTGAAAGAGGGATTTTCCACCCTTTCCGACAAGCTGGACACGGTCTCCGGTAAGCTGGACACAATCTCCGGTAAGCTTGACACAGTCTCCAGGAAGCTGGATAGCATAGACGGAACGCTGAAGAACCTGAGAGGAGACATAACGGAGATGTCCCTTTACTCCCTTATGACGGACTACATGATAGGGGAAGGAATGCATAAGGAATTTATGCTTCTGGATGCTCCCAAAAAAGTAG
>JALSOK010000047.1 GCA_026986535.1 Caldifarciminota bacterium | reverse complement strand
CCTTCAGAAAGCGGGACTTTCCGGAATCCTCTCCGGATTCCCCGGCGTGGTATTCGTATTGACATTCAGTTTATTCCCGATTCCCATGTTCCTCACGATGGCCCACTCCAGAGCCATAGAATCCCGAATGGAAGAATCGGCCCTCATGTACGCCCCCTGGCCCGTGGTCATACGGAAGATTACTCTTCCCATGATGAAGCCATCCATACTGATGGGCACAAGTGTGGTATTCATCCTGTCGATGGGTGAGATAGGTGCCCCCACATTCCTGCGCTATTCCGTCTATCCCGTGGAAATCCTCTCCCGATTCTCTGCATTCTACGACCTGCAGGGAGCCGCGGCGAGCTCCATTCCCCTCATCCTGATTTCCCTCCTCCTCCTGATATGGTCCGGAAAAGGGACCTATATCCCCCTTTCGATGAAGGGGAATCCCCTGAGCATACCGGTGGAAGGGCTGATACGGAAACTGCTGATAGTTTTAATGGCAAGCAGTGCCGCCTTCGTTCTCATTCCGTATCTGACCCTGCTCTCCTCCATCGACTTCCAGAGTCTGGACAGGGCCCTGCAGATGGCCGGCGGCAGTCTCATAAAGAGCATTATCCTGGCGGGGGCAGGGGCCAGTCTCATTACCGCATCGGGATTCCTTATGGGTTATACAATGGCAAGGAGACTCCCTGCCGGTAGATGGATTCAGGCGATGGCTTTCATGCTCTTTGCCCTTCCGGGTGCCGTAATGGGGGTGGGGCTGATAGGGCTGTGGAACAGACCCTCCACCGGATGGATTTACACTTCCCCCATCATAATACTGCTGGGATATGTGGCCAGATACTCCATCTTGGGGGCGGGGACGGCCGCATCGGGCATTGCACTGGTTCCTCCCTCCCTGGAAGAGGCGGCCATCCTGCATGGAGCGGGCATTTTAAAGATCTTTACGAAAATACTCGCCCCCTTGACAGGCAACATGCTGATTGCCGGGTGGTTCCTCTCCTTCATATTCTGTCTGCGCGACTTCGATACCACCTTCCTCGTACAGCCCGCCGGATGGGAAACCCTGCCAGTTCTCCTGTTCACCTATATGGCAAACGGGGACCCCGGAACTGTGGCGGCCCTCACCGTGATAATAATCATCACCAGCTTAATGGCGGCCGCCATGGGGCTGATGGCAGTAAGATTTCTGAAATGGCGCATATAGAACTCAGGAAAGTCCATAAAGCATTCGGGAAGCATCCGGCCGTAAGAGATTTCACCCTCTCCATCCCCCGTGGAGAAAAGCTGGTCCTCTTCGGACCATCTGGCTGTGGAAAGACCACCGTTCTGCGCCTCATAGCCGGCCTCATTCCACCCGACTCGGGCGACATCCGGATAGAGGGAAAACTGGCTTCCAGGGATGGGGAAGTACTCATAGAACCGTACCGCAGAGATGTAGCGATGGTTTTCCAGGACCTCGCCCTGTGGCCCCACATGACTGTGAGGGAAAATCTCCTGTTCGCGCTACAGATGCGCAATGTTCCGCCTACCGAAGCCGAAGAGCGAATAAGCGAAATTCTGAGCATGATGGGGATGGAGGAATACGCCCAGAAGAAACCCTCCCGGCTCTCGGGAGGACAACAGCAGAGGGTGGCCCTTGCAAGGGCCCTCATCGTCAGGCCCCGCATCCTACTGCTGGATGAACCCTTCTCCAGCCTGGACCTCGAAACCGCCTACAGAATCAGGAGCGAAATCCTGAAACTGCATGAGGAGGCGAAATTCACCCTCCTACTTATAACCCACGACAGGGACGAGGCGCTCCAGATGGCCGATAGAGTGGTATTCATGAGCGAAGGGAGGATCATCCGTATATCCGGCCGCAGGGAGGCAGAGGCATACTTCGAAGAGTTGAGGAAAAGGGCCCACAGAGGCGGAAAAAGGTCCTCAGAGTAGGGGCACAGCGCCCCGCAAATTCCCTAATCTCCCAGCAGTCTTTCCACTATCCTTCCGGGAGTAAGGCCGAAGTATTCGTAGAGGTCCCTGTAGGGCGCGGAGAGGCCAAAGTCCTCCACCCCTATCTCGATTCCATCCGAACCGACGAACTTCTCCCATCCCATGGGTCTGGAAGCCTCTATATAGACCTTTTTGCCCTTCCGCTCCAGTATTCGCCTCCTGTAGTCCTCCGGTTGCATATCGAACAGCTCCCACGAAGGCACATTTACCACGGAAGCGGGATAACCTCTTTCTTCCAGCAGGCGGGCAGTTTCCAGGGCTATGTGGAGCTCCGAACCGCTGGCGTAGAGGACGAACTTCTCATCCGGAGACTCCTTCACCAGATAGGCCCCCTTCGGCAGATTCTCCACAGGCAGGCCATCGATCACGGGAATGTTCTGACGGGTCAGTATCAGGGCCACGGGACCGTCCAGGTATTCCATCGCGAACCTGAAGGCCCGGGCCGCTTCGTTGGCATCGGCCGGCCGAATAACCACCAGGTGGGGCATTGCCCTCAGGGAGGGCAGATGTTCTACGGGCTGGTGGGTGGGGCCGTCTTCTCCCAGGCCGATGGAATCGTGCGTGAAGATATAAATTACCGGTTGCCTCATCAGGGCAGACAGGCGAAGGGCAGGCCTCATATAATCGGAAAACACAAGGAAGGTGGCGGCAAAGGGCCTCAGATGGGTCAGGGCCATACCGTTGGATATGGCGGCCATCGCATGCTCTCTCACTCCGTAATGGATATTCCTGCCCCCTCTGTTCTGCGGAGAAAAGTCTCCCACCTGTGGAACATAGGTCTTGTTGGATGGTCCAAGATCAGCAGAACCACCGATGAGGAAAGGTATATCCTCCCACACAGACTCGAGCACCTTACCCATAGCACTGCGGGTGGCAACGGGCTTTTCGGCGGGAAACACGGGCAGTTTCTCCCACACAGATGGATCCACCTTCCTGCTCAAAACCCTCTGAAGGAGTTCGTATTTATCCGGATACCTCTTCGCATACTCCTCCAGCTTCGAATTCCATTCCTCCTCCAGTTTCCTCCCCTCCTCCACCTTCCTGCGGGTGTATTCGAGCACCTCATCGGGAATGTAAAACTCCCTATCCACAGGAAAACCCAGTTTCTCCTTCAGCTTTCTCAATTCATCTTCACCTATGGGGGAGCCGTGAACCTTCGGATTGTTGGCAAGGGAGGTTCCGTATCCGATCGTGCTTCTGACAGCGATGAATCGGGGTCTATCTTTTACCGCAAGGGCCTTTTCTATGGCCCCGGAGAGGGTGTCCATATCGTTCACATCACTCACGCAGTCCACATACCATCCGAATGCCTCGAAACGGCTGAGAACATCCTCGCTCCATGCAAGGGAGGTGCTTCCCTCTATGGTAATGCGGTTGTCATCCCACAGGACCAGGAGATTGTCCAGCTTCTGATGGCCCGCGAAGCTCCCCGCCTCATAACTGATGCCTTCCATGAGGTCCCCATCCGATGCGATAACGAAGACCCTGCTATCTCCGAAGAGGGTTATATCCTCCGTATCGAAGAGGGCGGAGAGGTACCTGAGGGCCAGAGCCATTCCCACCCCCATTCCGAACCCCTGCCCCAGGGTTCCCGTCGTGGCTTCCACCCCTGTATCGGGGTCGTATTCGGGGTGCCCGGGAGTGCGGGATTTCAACTGCCTGAAGCGCTTTATCTCCTCGAGGGGAAGGGGAAAGTGATAAAGGTGCAGCAGGGAGTAAAGGAGCATGGAAGCATGTCCCGCAGAGAGGACGAACCTGTCGCGGGCAGGCCAGCGGGGATTGCGGGGATTGTACCTCATGAATCTGTCGAAGAGGAGGAAACCCGCAGGAGCAAAACCAAGGGGCATACCCGGATGTCCGGAATTGGCCTTCTGTACAGCTTCGGCAGACAGAACCCTTATGGTGTCAACGACCCTCTGACGAATATTTCTCTTCTCCATCGCATTTCTCCTGTTCTGACAGAAGTTTAAAGACCCCCACAGGTCCCGATTGCCCGCGGCTCAATCCCCCAGGCCATCCCTCCAGGAAACCTTCAGCTCCTTTGCCGCCCGCACCTCATCGAGGCGTCCGACGGGAGTGTTATGGGGAGCAGTGCGCACCAGGTCCGGATTCTCCAGAGACTCCTCGTAGATCTTCCTCATGACCTCGGCGAA
>JALSOK010000046.1 GCA_026986535.1 Caldifarciminota bacterium | reverse complement strand
CTCGCTATCCTTTGGGCTTTTTCATTCAACTTCTGCCAGTGTCTCTTCTGGCTCGTGCTTATCATGTGGTTTGCAATAACCAGAAGCAATGCGAGGATTATTCCTATTATTCCTGCCTTCACGAGGAGGAACTGCCACAGGAGAAAGGATGCTATTACTACAACGGGACTGTATCCACCGAAATCTATGGCATCCACGATGGATTCTATAAAGACCCATACGAAACCGGCATATACGAGAATTGTGGGAATGTTCTGCACCATGGTAAAATTATAACACCCCCAAAGTTTATAATTTTCGTCATCCATGAGCAAACCAGGTCCCGCAAGGTATCTTCTTTTATGGATCATAACGACCGTCGCCTACATTCTTCTGTACTTCTTCCTGAAGGATCTCGATATAAGTCCCGTCATCTTCTCCATCGGTCCCCTTCAGATTCGGTGGTACGGACTCATGTATGTGATAGCAATCTTTCTGGGCCTTTACTTTCTCAGGGAGGATTTCAGGAAATTCGGAATAAATATCGACTGGAACCAGTTCGAGAATGCCGCTTTCTGGGTTATCATATTCGCCCTGCTGGGGGCCCGCCTTTACCATGTTATTCCCAACTGGGATTATTACGGAAAGCATCCCTCCGAGATTCTGGCGGTATGGCACGGGGGGCTGGGAATATACGGGGGTGTAATAGGGGGACTGCTGGCGGGTTATGTCATAGCCCGCATAAAGGGGTGGGATTTCTGGCTCCTTGCGAATCTGGTAATGCCCTATCTGGCCCTCGGTCAGGCCATCGGCCGCTGGGGAAATTTCTTCAATAAAGAGCTGTATGGTCCTCCCACGGAGCTTCCCTGGGCCATATACATTCCCCCGGATCACAGACTTGCCGGGTACCGGGATTTCGAGACATTTCATCCCACTTTCCTCTATGAGGGACTGCTGGACCTTGCCAATTTCTTCATCCTGTATTATATGAAGGAGGCGGGATGGTTCAGAAAGAGGGGCGCTCTGGTGGCAGTGTACCTTATTAACTATGGAATTATCCGGTTCTTCGTCGAATTCTTCCGTCCCGATTCCGACAGCGTCATGGGTATAAAGCTGGCCCACATCGTTTCCGTGATTGCCGTTGCATTTGGTGTTCTCTGGCTCATTCTCATACGGAGGCGGGAGTCCGAAGCATGAAGTACCGCATCCTTTTCGTTTCCGACATATTCTATCCGCACCCCGGCGGAATAAGCGAGCATATTCATCACCTTGCGGCTCATCTGAGAAAAAGGGGACACGAAACCTTTATCCTGACCGCCAATTTCACTGATGGGGTCGAATATGTGGACCCCCCCTATGTGATAAGGGTGGGCAGGTCTTTCAAGATTCCGGTGAATAAATCGATTGGGAGCATAACCCTTTCGCCCAGGATTCACAGGCTGGTAAGGGATATAGTGCAGAGGGGCAATTACGATTTCATCCATATACACGGTCCCATAGCTCCGGTCCTTCCCATGCTCGCGCTCAAGTACAGCAGGAGCATAAATGTGGCCACCTTTCATGCGGCCTACGACAGGAATATGCTTTACAGGCTGTTCAAGAACTATCTGGAGCACTACTTCAAAAAACTGCATGGGAGAATAGCCGTCTCCGAAGTGGCCAGAAGGTCCATAGCCATGTATTTTCCCGGGGAGTATCGCATCATCCCCAACGGGGTGGATGTCAGCAGGTTCAATCCCCACAATCCTCCCATAGAGTGGCTTGCCGGTGATCCATACAGGAAGGTCCTCTTCGTGGGCAGGCTGGAGCCCAGAAAGGGATTGAAGTTCCTGCTCCTTGCTGTTCCGGAGATTCTCAAATATGTGCCCGACACCAGATTTGTGATAGTGGGGGATGGTCCCTACAGGGCCTATTACGAGCAGTTTATCAGGGATGAGTTCAGGGACAGGGTCATATTTACGGGAAAGGTGCCGTACGATGACCTGCCTAAGTACTACACGAGCGCTGATGTCTTCGTCTCTCCCGCCACCGGAAACGAAAGTTTCGGGATAGTTCTTCTTGAGGCTATGGCTTCCAGGAGGCCCGTTGTGGCGTCCGATATAGAGGGATACAGGCAGGTCATAGAGGATGGAAGGAATGGGCTTTTGTTCGAGAGGGAGAATCATCTGGACCTTGCTGATAAGGTGGTCAGGGTTCTGAGCAATCGTCCCATGGCCCGACGCCTTGCGGAGGAGGGCTACAGGGATGTCATGGAGAAGTACAGGTGGGAAGTGGTGTCGGCACAGGTGGAGGATTTTTACAGCGAGCTTTATGAAAAATTCGCTCCCGAGGTGCTGGGAATGAGGGCTTCCACCTGATACCCGGGATTTTCGTCTATAAACTTTTGGGGATGAAGCTCCGCTATGAATACGAGATAGCCGCCGGCCACAGGATTCTGGATTATTCGGGAAAGTGCAGATTTCTGCATGGCCATAACTACTTCTTCGTGGTGGAGATAGAAACGCGGGAGCTGGATGAGGTGGGTTTCGTCATAGACTTCAACGAGGTGAAATCCATTCTCCTGGAGCTGGACCATAAGACTCTTCTCAGGAAAGATGATCCCCTCGCTGATCTTCTGGAGTCTGAGGGCCAGCCCGTCGTCCGCATGGAGGGAAATCCATCCGCGGAAAATATAGCTCTGTGGGTGGGGGAAAGGTTGAGGGAAAGGATGGGCGACCGCATAAGCTCCATGAGAATTACGGTGTGGGAGAATAGAAGGGGAAGCGTGGAGTACAGGTACCCATGAAGCTGGGACTGGTGGATGCCGGAAACAGCCGCATAAAAGCCGCCCTGTCGGATGGGGAGGGGCATTTCGAAAGGACGGCCATCTTCGATTATTCCCGCCTTGACGAATTGAGGAGCTTCATCACTGCGGCGGATGTGGTCGCTGTCTCCTCTGTGAAGTCTGCTTTCGATCCCTCTTCTCTGGGAAAGAAGGTGATGGTCATAACCTTCGACAATTCCCTTGTTCCGCTCAACTATTCCAGGACCCTGGGGAGCGACAGAATTGCAAAGGCCCATTTCATCAGGTATGCGGTGGGGGAATTGAGTCTCATCATCGATTTCGGGACGGCTACTGTTGTGGATCTTATTGGAAGGGAGTTCTACGGGGGTGTGATCCTTCCGGGGGCGGGGCTGTGGCTTTCATCCCTGGGAAGCGGTGCGGACCTGCTTCCGGATGTTCGCCTTCGGGAGGCGAGGAGAAATATAGGGAATACCACGGATGAGGCCATACTCTCGGGCCTGTTCGAGAGCATTAAGGCCATCATCGAGCACTTCCGCAGGACATATCCCCACAGGAGACGGTTTGCCACGGGTGGCTTCTACGGTTTTTACAGCCGGTATCTTCACGACTTTCAGTATGAGCCGTTTGCTGTTCTGAGGGGGCTTTACGAATGGGTAAAGAGAATATAGAGAGGTTCGACCACTTCGTGGAGGATCTGCTGTACAACCCCGAGAGGGGATACTACACCACCCGCCGTGCAATAGGGAAAGAGGGTGATTACTACACTGCCTCCACGACGGGGGTTCTCTTTGGGTACACCTTTGCCAGATACTTCTCCCGTATATGGAGACCCCCTGTTTCCGTGCTGGAAATTGGGGCGGGGGAAGGGCACTTTGCCCACGATGTGGTATCTTACTTTGAAAAGGAGGGGCTGGATTACAGGTACATGATTCTGGAGAGGAGCCCTGCGATGAGGAAGAGGCAGGAGTCCCTCCTTCGCAACAGGGTCCGCTGGATAGGATCTCTGGAGGAGGCCAGGGGATTTCAGGGCATCATATTCCACAACGAACTGCTGGACGCCATACCCTTTCGCCGGTTCAAAAGGAAGGGGGACAGGTGGGTCGAGCTATATGTGAAGGACAGGAGCAGTTTTGTGGAGGGTCCGGAAGTGGATATGGACATCCTTCCTGAGGATGCCCCCGATGGAGTTATATACGATGTGTCCGTTGATGCACTGGAATTCCTTCGCCGGCAGGTGGAGGTCCTGCAGGAGGGATACATCATCATCGTGGATTATGGATACGAGAGGCAGGAGATTCTGGAGAGGTTTCCCTCCGGGTCCATGACCGTTTATCACAGGCATACGGTGGGGGAGGATGTCTTTGTCCACCAGTACGAGCAGGATATAACCTATTTCGTGGACTGGACCCTGATCCGGCAATGGATGAGGAAGCTGGGAATGGAGTTGGTCGAAGAGAAGCCGCAGGGAAAATTCCTCATGGAGGCCGGTATAATGGAGATCGTGGAGGAACTTGCGTCGAGGATGGGGGCGCTGGATGTCTTCAGGCTGGGCAATGCGGCGAAGAATCTGATCTTCAACTTTCCCAACTTCCGGGTTCAGGTGTGGAGAAAGTCTATATAATTTCCCCATGAATTTTGGATTGAACGATGAGCAGAGGCAGTTCAAAGAAGCGGCTCGGGAATTCGCAGAGAGGGTAATCCGTCCTGCTGTGAAGCACATGGAGGAGACCAATGAATTTCCCCACGACATAATTCGTCAGATGGGACAGCTGGGCTTCTTTGGTATAGAGGTGCCCGAGGAGTACGGGGGCGTGGGGGCAGATGCCATCAGTTATACTCTGGTGCTGGAGGAAATCTCCCGCGTCTCTCCTGCGCTGGGCGTGATCATGTCTGTCAATACCTCCCTGGCCGTCGGGGGTATAATGCAGTTTGGAACACAGGAACAGAAGAGGAAATACATTCCTCCTCTCATCTCCGGCGAGGCCATAGGGGCCTATTCCCTGACGGAGCCCCAGGCGGGGAGCGATGCCGCAAATCTCCTGACCACATACCGAAAGCAGGGGGACAGGTACATAATCAACGGGCGGAAGATCTGGTGCACCAATGGGCCGGAGGCCAGATACATCATCCTGTATGCTGTGGAGGACACGAAGAATCCGAAGGGAACGATGACCGCCTTTGTAATAGACACCACGAGGAAGGGATTTTCGATCGGAAAAGTGGAGGAGAAGGTGGGACTGAGGGGAGCCCACAGCGCGGAGCTGATCCTGGAGGATTACGAGGCATATCCCGATGAGGTTCTTGGGCAGGAGGGAAAAGGGTATAAGATAGCCCTGACTCTCCTCTCCAGCGGCCGCATAGGTATCGCTTCCCAGTCTCTGGGAATTGCGCAGGGGGCCTTCGAGCTGGCCCTCGAGCATGCCACCACGAGGGAGCAATTCGGTCAGCCCATAGCAAATTTCGAAATGATCCAGTACTACATATCGGAAATGGCCACCAGGATGGAGGCTGCCCGCCTCCTGACCTATAAGGCCGCATGGCTCAAGCAGATGGGGCTTCCCTACAGGAAGGAATCCTCCATGGCCAAACTCTACGCTTCCGAAACGGCCAACTATGTAACCGACAGGACCATCCAGATCCTTGCCTCCATGGGCTACTCCATGGAGCACGATGGACAGAGATACTGGCGCGACGGAAGGGTCACCACGATATACGAAGGAACCAGCGAAATACAGAGAATCGTCATTGCCAGGGAAGTTCTGAGAGAGATAGGGAGGGGCTGAATTCTAAATAGGGGGGCGATGCCCCCCTCAACCCTTACTTTGCTTCTCCGATGAACCTTATGACCACCCTTCTGTTCCTCTGATAATCCTCGGGAGTCCTCTCGGGGAAGACCTCGGGTCTGCTCTCGCCGTATCCGATGGCCTTTATTCTGTCGGGTGTGATGCATCCGTGGTTTATCAGCCAGCTTCTCACAGCATCGGCCCTCGCCTGCGATAGCCTCAGGTTGTATTCGGCGGAGCCTCTGGTATCTGTATGACCCTCAACTTCTATTACTGCATTGGGGAATTCTTTGAGAACGGAGCAGACTTCCTCCAGTATGGGATAGGATTCGGGCTTTATGGTGGCCTTTCCGGTGTCGAAGTAGATCTTGCGGATCTTGATCTTAAAGCCTTTCTTTGCGACTTCTGCTATTACGGTGCTGGTCTTGCCCTTTTCGATTGTGATATTCTTGATCATGGTCAGATATCCCGTCTTCAGGGGCTTGATTTTGACGGCGTACTCGCCGGGACCCAGCTCTATGGTGAATTCTCCTTTGTCGTTCGTGGTTCCACTGACATCGGTTCCCACAACTTCTATGCTGGCTTTTACGGGTTCCTTCGTCTCTTTATCCAGGACCGTGATGATTACCTTTCCTGTCTGGGCTTCCTTCTTCTTCTCCGGCCTGAGGGTTATGTTCTTGGTTATCACGCCGGATTCCTTCGCCTCTATTATCTCGCTGTAGGGGACGAATCCATCCGCCACTGCCCCCAGCTTTATCACTCCCGTGGGGAGCGAATCGATTTCGTAAAAGCCCAGGGCATCCGTGTAGGCAGTCTTCTCATTTGCAATTACCTTTACGCCCTCGAGGGGTTTGCCCTCCATATCAGTAACCTTACCGGTTATCTTCACCACTTTCTTCACTTCCTTCCTGACGGGCTGGAGGTTGACTTCCTCTATGACTGGACCCGCCTTGACTTCCACCACATTGGATTGGGAAACATAGTTCTCTGCCTTTATGTTGTAGGAATATACTCCGGGCTCCAGATTCTTGAAGATTATGGTGCCGGTTTCCCTGTTGGTGTATCCCTCCTTGACCTTTTCGTTGTCCTTGAAGAGGGAGACTTCTGCATAAACCGGAGCACCGCTGGAAGCATCTTTGACCACTATGGTCAGATTCCCCTTCTTCACCTTCTTCAGGAGGATTACCACTTCCATCTTTCCGGGGGTGACATTGATGAGCCTGCTTTCGGGTACATAGTCCTTTGCGGTGACTTTCAGGTTATAACTTCCGACCACGACCCTGGAGAATTCCACCTTTCCGGTGGCATCTGTCGCGAGGGAATCCCCCTTCTCCTGCAGGATTACGGAAGCTCCCTCTATGGGGTGCTCTGTTTCCTCGTCCTTCACGATGACTATGACATCGCCGTGCTGCACTCTGGGAACGCCGGCTTCATAGGTATAGTTGGCATTGAGCCAGAAGGTCCATGTGGGTTTGAATGTGTTGGAGTAAGCCAGACCATAGGGGCCGTAGTGGTGTATTATGGGCTTTTCTGCTCCCAGGGTAAAGTGCATGTTGGGATAACCGAATTTGAATCCGAATCCCACCAGCAGTGCGCTGGAATCCTTATACATGTTGTCCATGGGCCTGAAGTAAACCACCTCTGCATAGGGCTTTATAGCCCCCACATGGAACAGGGCGGCCAGTCCAAGGTTAAGGAGTTCATCTCCCTGCACGGTATCCCCGACCGAGTAGAGCCCCTCGAAATCCACCCTTATGGGATAGCTCTGGTAGGAGAGGAGTCCTCCAAATCCGTATGTTATACCGTAGCTGGCGAGGGGCCTGTAGAGACCTCCCTTGTCAGCGTAGGCGGTGCTGGAAATCAGGGGAAGAGTGAGGGTATCATTGGCCGCAGTGAAGTACTTCTTCTCTCCTGTGGGGAGGGTGAGATATCCCCTGAGGCCTGCCGCAAACTTTCTGTCCATAAATGCCTTTCCCACTTTCAGGTTCAGCTTTATGTCGCCGAAGCCGTATCCCAGATAATAGTCATCTCCGGGATCGGTGGTGGAGTGCAGAAAGTCGGCGTTGTAGTTCAATATAACCGAGGCCTCGAATACGGAGAGGGCATATCCCAGTCCGAAGTAATTGGTGAGATACAGGGGCTTTCCGCTCGTGCCGAGGGTATTGTAGAGCACATTGCTATACCCCATATTCAGATTGAACAGCTGGAATGTCAGGGCATTCTCCCCGTCTATGAATGCCGACCCGACCCTCTGGGCCCCGGTAAGGGCCTCATGGTTCAGACCATAGGTATAGGTCTGCGATACGAGAACTAACCACATCATACCTTTACACCTCCTTTTATTTCCTGTACTCGAGCCTTATATAGCCGATTTTGGTGCTGTACTTTATGAGGGGAATATGTAGAATCAGCACTTCCCCGTTGTCCTCCAGAGCCATCTTTCCCACATCCATGGGATCATATCCGAGTATGGCTCTGGCGTCCTCCCCCTCCTGCGTTACATTGGTGGAAAGGAGAACCGTATCGTTCTTATCCACTATCATGATGAGCTGGATATTCCTGTCTTCCCTCGCAAGGTGGTTGATGTGGAATCGCAGGGCGCCCAGGTCCTGGGAGACGACCTTTTCTGTGGCGTATATTCCCAGGCTGTATCCGAAGTCTTTGAGCAGTGAGCGGATGGGTGTTCCCCTTTCCATCTTTTCTATCGCTTCCTCCTTCTCTCTGCTGTACTTTAGAGTTGTGTAGCCCCATACTGCCACCAGGCTCACCAGCCACAGGGCAATAAGGAATACCCATTTCTTCATTATCCTAAAATTTTAAAGGCCCGATATAAAATGACCGATTCCCTGTTAAGGTGTTCGAAGTGAGTGAATGCTATTTATTTATTCATCTCATTGCATAAGACCCATGATATAAAAAACATGGAATTCGAGAAAGGCTGATGGAAGACATCTTTCCTCCTCTAAGTATTCCGAAACACATTGAGCAATGTGCCTATGGTCGCATTAAAAGTGGGAGTCCGGAGCAGTTCTGGTGATGAAGCGGGTTTATAATTTTCAGACTTTCAAAAAGGAGTGACAGGAGATGCGAGTGAAGACGGGCAATGTCAGGAGAAAGAGGCACAAGAAGATTCTGAAGCTTGCGAAGGGCTACTATCTTTCCAAGTCCAGGCACTTCAGGAGAGCCAACGAGCAGGTAATCAGGTCCCTCTATTTCTCCTATGTGCACAGGAAGCTCAGGAAGAGGCAGTTCAGGAGGCTGTGGATTTCCAGGATCAATGCGGCGGTCAGGGAATACGGTCTGAGCTATTCCCGGTTCATGCATGCCCTAAAGGAGATGAACATAGGACTCAACAGAAAGGCCCTTTCCGAGATGGCCATAAGGGATCCTCAGGCCTTCGAAGAGCTTGTAAATAAAGCAAAAGCCCATCTTGGTGCCAATGCGTGAGCTGGAGAATCTCAGGGAGGAGTTTCTCAGGGAGATTTCGGAGGCAGGGGACCTCCGCTCGCTCGAAGAAATCCGCGTAAAATACCTGGGCCGGAAGGGACTGATTACCCTCCTGACGAAGAAAATCAAGGACCTGCCCATAGAGGAGAGGAGGAGCTTCGGCAGGGCGGTCAACGAACTCAAGAGCTTTGCAGAGGAGGAAATCAAGAGGAGGAGGGAGGAACTTCAGGATATCGAAGGGCCCTTCTATGATCCCACTCTTCCCGGCAGAAAGGGGGATGTGGGCAATATACACCCCCTGACGAGGGTTTTCAGCGAAATCATAGACATATTCGTGGGGTTTGGCTTTCAGGTCAGGAGGGGGCCGGAGATAGAAACCGACTGGTACAACTTTACGGCCCTCAATATACCTGAGTATCACCCTGCCCGTGAAATGCAGGACACTTTTTACCTTCCCGATGGCCGGCTCATGAGGACCCATACATCCCCGGTTCAGATAAGGGTTATGGAAAAGGAAAAGCCCCCTGTTCGCATAATAGCCCCTGGCCGTGTATTCAGAAGGGATAATCCTGATGCCACCCACTCGCCCATATTCCATCAGCTGGAGGGCCTTTATGTTGACAGAAATGTGACATTCGCCCAGCTCAAGGGGACCCTGACCCTGTTCCTGAAGAGGTTCTATGGCCCCCATGTTAAGGTGAAGTTCGTGCCCTCCTACTTTCCGTTCACCGAGCCGAGTACAGAGGTGTATGTGGATGCGGGAAGCGGCTGGATAGAGATACTGGGGGCGGGAATGGTGCATCAGAATGTCCTGAAGAATGCGGGAATAGACCCGGAGGAGTATTCGGGGTTTGCGTTCGGTCTGGGTATCGAGAGGATAGCGATGCTCAAGTACGGCATCAAGGATATACGGATGTTCTACGAAAACGATGTCAGGTTCTTAGACCAGATCAGGTAATATCTGAATCCTTTAATCTTTTGCAGTGTGCGGATTCTCCGGCGTTGCAGGCAGGGGTGTGGACCTGGCCGGCTCCATCGAGCTCATTACCCACAGGGGCCCCGATGCCCGTGGATTTTACTCCGATGAATATGTTTCCCTGGGATTCTGCCGCCTGAAAGTGCTGGACCTTTCCGACAGGGCAAATCAGCCCATGGAGTACGGGCATCTGGTCATGGTGTTCAACGGCGAGATATACAATCACCGACAGCTCAGGAAGGACCTCGGGGAGTATAGCTTTCGGACCCATTCCGACACCGAGGTACTGCTCTACACCTTCCACAAGTTCGGTTTCCGGGAGGCGCTGGGGCGGATAGAGGGGATGTTTTCCATCGCCCTCTACGACAGGAGGGACAGGAGACTCTATCTGGTGCGGGACAGGGCTGGAATTAAACCCCTCTATTACGCCTTTGCGGGGGGAAGACTGGCATTTTCTTCCGAGATAAAGGGGCTCCTTCCCCTGATGGACAGGAGGGAGGTCAATCCGCAGGCGGTCCTGATGCACCTGACTTTCCTGTTCAATCCGCTGGATGAGACTGTGTTCCGGGGTATATACAGGCTCCCTCCGGGCCACTTTCTCCAGATGGACCTGCGCTCCGGCCGGTGGAGAGTGGAGCCCTACTTTTCCTATATACCGGCTCCCGATGATTCCATGACCCTGGGGGATGCCCTTGAGGAGCTGGAGGAAATAATGGAATCCGTGGTGGAAAGGCAGTTGATTTCTGATGTCCCCGTGGGCATATTCCTCTCTGGAGGTGTGGACTCTTCTCTGATTACCTACTATGCCTCCCGTTCTGGAAACTACAGGGCCTACACCCTGGTGTACGATGAGGAGCATGTGGCCAGGGATATAATAGAGGACGAATCCCGGTATGCGCGGGATGTGGCTTCCCACCTCGGTGTTGAGCTCGTACCGGTCCGCGTATCTTTCGACGAGGGGACCATGTACGATGTGGTTTGGCATCTGGAGGAGCCTGTGGGGGATGGGGCGGCGGTATCCACATACCTTATATGTGAGCAGACCGATACCACGGTGATGCTCTCTGGCATGGGGGGAGATGAGATATTCGGAGGATACCCCCGATACAGGGCCTACGAACTGGCCGCAAGACTCAGGTATTTGCCCCTGGGGCTGATTTATAGCATCCTCTCTGCCGTGGTGGGGAGGAGGGGTAAGGGGGGATTGATTCTCAGGAATCTGGAGAAGTTCATCCGCGTCAGGGGCAAGCCCTACCCCTATTACCTTTCCTATTACGATGATGGCCAGCTGGAAAACCTGATACGCCGGTGGGAGGAGGGCATGTTCAATCCTTTCGTGTGGGCCCTTTCTCTCTGGAAAAACCTGCCCGGTGATGAATACCTCCGGATGATGGTCTTCGATTACAGGACCTTTCTGCCCCATCACAATCTGCTGTACTCGGACAAGCTGTCCATGGCCCACTCCATAGAGCTCAGGGTGCCTCTCCTGGATGACAGCATCATATTCTTCTCCCTCAAACTTCCTCCCCATCTGCGCAGGAACAAGGTGCTCCTCAGAAAACTGCTGGAGGGGAAGGTTCCGGAGCATGTTATAAAGAGGCGGAAGAGGGGATTCGGTGCTCCGGTGATGGGATGGATCCATGCGAACGAAGGGCATGTCCGCAGGAAGGTGGAGAACCTTAGGAGACTGGATTTTTTGAGGTACGATGAGGTAAAGAGGATTCTGGATGAGGAATTCTCCGGCAGGGGCTTTAATTATCTCCGGGTATTTCAATTCTATACTCTGGCGGTGTGGATGGAGAGATTCCGGGTATTGTAATCCGGATGTGTCCCTTTTACTGCTGTCGTGTGCATGCATGGGCTGATACATGATCAATTGCTGTGGAGTGGGGGCTAAAACCCGGTCGTATCCGGCAGGGGAGGGCTGGGAGCATGTGTCTGAGATTAAACTTTCTGCATGGTCAGGGAAGATGTAATAAGAAGATACCTGAGCATCCTTTCGGAGAACAACACGATAACCCTTACGACTGAGGATGGTGCCGGTAATACATGGAGCGCGAAGGTCTATTACGGGGAACAGGATGGAGATATCTATGTGATACTGGAGGCGGATGGCCATACGCTGAGGAACCTCAGGGAAAATCCGCAGGTCTTCTTCGTGATAGAGAAGAACGACCCCCTCAGGTTCATTCAGGGGAAAGGTGTGGCGGAAATCCTGGGCCCCATAAACGAACATCCGGATGAGAGGACCATAGTGGTGCGGAAGAACTTTCCCATAATCCCTTTCCTCAAAGCCCATCCGGATGCCGTCGTGGTCCGCATCAGGCCCCTGAAGGTGTGGATTACGGACCTCTCCGAAGGATTCAGGCCCCGAATGGAGCTGGAAATGGATGAGGAAGTGCGGAGCATCATACCCCGTCTTGCTCCCCATCCCTCGAAGCTCAGGCTGTACATACAGGCCACCCGCCCCTGGGTTCTGGGCATCACGATATGGGCCGTCATCATCGGCAGTCTGGTGGCTCCCGCGGTGGATATCTGGAAGTTCCTCCTGACCCTCGCCGGTGCGGTTCTGGCCCACCTTGGTGTCAATGCATGGTCCGACTACTTCGATTACAGGAAGGGGGCGGACAGGTGGGATACCATGGGCTCCAGCAGAACGATAGTGGATAGACTCCTTCAGCCCCGGGAGGTGCTGATGGTGGGAGCCGTGTTGCTCGTGCTGGCGGCCCTGGTGGGTCTGCTCCTCTACTTCCTGTCGGGTCCTCAGCTCCTGTGGCTCGTTCTGGCAGGGGCAGTTCTGGGTGTCTTCTATGCCTTCGTTCCCGTGGGATGGAAGTATCTGGCTCTGGGGGATGTCGCCGTGTTCCTTGCCTGGTCCCTGATAGCGGTTGGTTCTTATTATGTTCAGACGGGGCAGATCTCCTGGATTCCATTCCTGGCATTCCTTCCCGTATCCATTCTGGTTGTGGGAATCCTTCACGGCAACAACATGAGGGATATGCAGGATGACATGAGGTCCGGGTATCGTACTCTGGCATCCCTTCTGGGTTTGAAGGGCTCCCAGTACTATTATGCGCTTCTCATCGCCCTCTCGTATGGGTCCATATTGGCGCTGGTGGTCTCCGGAATACTCCCCGTGTGGTCTTTGATTGCCCTCATAACCATTCCCGATGCCGTGAGAAATATCCGGTGGGCTTTCCGTCCCAATTTCGTACAGTTTGGCATGCTGGACTTCTATACTGCACAGCTGGCCAATAAGGTGGCCTCCTTCATTGCTCTGGGAATCGTAATAGACAGGATTGTTCTTCTGAGCAAGCTGGTGCGCAGGGGTTGAGGGGATCTTCCCCTCCTTTAAACTTTCCCATCCGATGCGGTTTTTCTACAGGGTTCCCTTTATCCTGTCTGCAATGGCCCTGATGCTTCTGGGTTTATACCTGGGCCTCATAAAGACCGGACTTCCCCTTGTGCCCATTTTTGATCCCTCCTATCACGCCCCTTTCATGGTCATGGGATTTCTGGGAATGGTAATCAGTATAGAGAGGATCGTGACCTTCAGGGGCTATCGCTGGTATATTCCTCCGGCCCTGCTCTTTATCGGTGCCGTTACCCTTCAGCCCCTGTTCTATGTGCTGGGGGCCCTTGGAACGGTTTATATTTACTTGGAACTGCTTCGCAGGTACGGTGTAAATCTGGCCAGGGGGCTGATGTTTGCCTCCTCTGTCTTCTTTCTTCTGGGCAATATAGCCTATTACTTCTCTCTGGAGAAGGCCATCGCTCTGTGGAGCGTGTACCTGGTGATGGTCATCGTGGGGGAGAGGATCGATTTGAGCATATTCATGGGCAGGAGTCTGCTGAAGGATGTTTCCATCGTCCTGCTTTTATTTATCTTTGCCCTATCGTACTACTTCTGGTGGAAGGCTCTGGTGGGATTGTCCCTCTTTCTCATTGCCCTCTGGTCCTTCAAGTACGACATCGTTTCCAGAAATGTGTTCATAACCAGGGGCGTGACCCGCTTTATGGCTGTAAATCTGCTCCTGGGCTACCTGTGGTTGATTATAACCGCCCCCGCCTGGATTTTCCAGTGGAATTACGACCTCATGTTGCATGGCATACTCCTTGGATTCGTCTTCTCCATGATCTTCGCCCATGCCCCCATAATTTTCCCCACCATACTCGGAAGGACCCGCAGGTACAATCCCATCCTCTACATACCCGTGGTCCTGTTCCATGCGGGGCTGATATGGAGGTTCTTCGCAGATATCCGGTGGGGTTCCCTATTGGTGGCCCTTTCCATAGTCATGTACTTCCTCCTCTTTCAGGCGACTGTTTTCTCGGAGAGCCGGGCTGGATGAATCCCTTTTCGGGGATGGTTTAAACTTCTCGCATGCTTTTGAGTCTCGTGATTTTGCCGCCCTTTTCTCCGGATGTGAAGATAGACGATAAGACGGGGAGTCAGGAGCAGGCGGAGATTACAATAATGGCAGAGAATTATCTGGGCCTGTCGAGCTGGGTGGACAACGGGAGCACCAGCACCAACTGGTACGACAGGTCCACGGATACCACCCGCACCTGGGGTGTGGATCAGGATGCTTTCGGTTCGAGCGACTGCTGTGATCCCGTAATCCGGAAGCAGGGAGATGTGGTTCACATAGTGTGGCTGGAGTACAGTGCGATCAAGTATGTGCGCTCCACAGATGGGGGCCAGACCCTGTCTCCCGTGGTCGTTCTCGAATCCTCCTCATCCGTTGACCATCCCTGGATCGCAGTGAAGGGGGATCAGGTAGCTATAGTTTGGAAGGGGCAGAATGGAATAACTGTTGCCTGTTCCGATGATTATGGCCAGACATGGAACATCGTCTATCCCACCGGTGCCCAGAACAACTATATTCCCGTCATAGATGCGGACGGCAAGAACTTCTACGCTGTTTTCTGGGGCGATGCTCCGGGGAGCTATTATGGAGTGGATGTATCTGTGGCGGAGAATTGCAACGACTGGCCCAATGCCCCTGTCAGGGTGGGACTCATGTACGATGGTGTGGGTCCCAATCCCTATCCCCAGAGCATAGTGGCTTCCGGATACAAGAACCCCGGAGACCTCCTGGCAAGGGGCATATACATTGCCTATATGCACAGTCCCACCCTTTCGAGGAGCGACTGGAGGGTTTACATGGCCAGGTCCCTGGATAACGGGCTTACATGGGATACCATGATGGTGGCCCCCAATGGGGATAACAGCATCTACTACATGCCCACCGTTGTGGTGGATAACAGGGGATATGTCCATCTGTTTTACTTCTACAAACTCAATTATCAGGAGTGGGCCCTATTCCATTCCATGTCCACAGATATGGGTGAAACCTGGAGCCAGCCCATTCAGGTGTCCGATACCACATTCCAGTTCGTGGAGGAATCCGGATGCGGTATAGATAATGTAAATTACGACTGCTGGCCGGGCCATTATATAGACTCTTATGCGGATAACGAAAGGGTTTATGTGGCATGGGCCGACAACAGGACCGGGTACTTCCATGTTTATTCATCCTACGCATACATAGATGACCTCCTTGCCG
>JALSOK010000045.1 GCA_026986535.1 Caldifarciminota bacterium | reverse complement strand
GATGGTGAATTCGCTGCGGGAGCTTCTTCATTCATTTGTCGGAAAATACCCAATGGGGAGTGGAGACTCTTCAGGGAGTTCTTCATACGGAACCCAGTACCTCTTCCAGTCGGAAAATACCCAATGGGGAGTGGAGACGCATTCACATCCGCCCCATGCTCTACGAGATATTTAACGAGTAGGAAAATACCCAATGGGGCGTGGAGACCCACCTCCTCGGGGGAAATCCCCCGGGAGGTGATGGCTGTCGGAAAATACCTGATGCGAAGCGGTGGGGTGAGGGTTGTGGTAGGATAATTTGTCTATTAAAATTGTGGCGATGATTCAGCCCTTTTATGTCAGGGAAGTGAAAAAGGAAAACGGTGTTGTTGAGGTTCATCTGGAGGACCTGAATTCTCTGAATGTCCCCGAATTGCGGGAAAATGTTCTCTGGAGTGCTCTGCTCAGGCTTTATGAAATGGGGGTCGTTCCCCTGAGTTTTCAGATTCTCAGTTTTGACATCCGGAACACCACCCTTTACAATGTCGCCCGTTTCATGGCATCCAATTATGAACATATAAGGCCCGTTTACAGGGCCCTTAAGAGTTCTTTCAACAGCAGGCCCATAGTGGCGGAGGTTCCGCCGGATGTGGATGATTCGGCTGTGGAATCGTTCGTGAATAAGCTGGTTCAACTTTCATCGACCGGTATTCTCAGCGGCGTTCATTATTACCCGGACAGCCGGATAATCAGAGTGGAATCCATGCCCGATTCGTACTTTATGACCGGTGGATGGCTCGAGGTGGCCCTTGCGGATACCGTCGCAGGCCTGTGCCCGTTTCGGGAATTCGTCCTGATGAAGAACCTGAAGTTCAGGTTTAAAAATGTTATCAACGAGACGGATGTCATACTGCTGAGCGAGAGGGGCAACTTTCTGTTCGAAACCAAGACGGCAATTCACAGAGATGAACTGGAATCCATCTGTTATAAGCTCATTCGCAGGGGAAACATCCTTGGAATCCCCCCGGGGAGGATTTTCCTCGTGATTCCTTCTGCGAAAGACCTGATCGGTGATGGATCGGAGGAGCCCGATGGGAGGGGTGGAGATTGCCCCGGCATCGATGTACTTACACTGGGAACTCTCAGGAGCGTCCTTACGAGGCGCTTTTACGACATTTTGGTTTCCGAAAATGCGGCCGAATAACATTTCCCCAATTCCAGTGAGGTTTTAAACTTTCCAACTATATGAGGGACTGGCTGTGGTTCTTCGTCAATGTCGTTATGGTCGCCCAGCTGGTAATCATTCGCATCCTGGATATTCACTTCAATCCAGTGGTAATGACAATACTGTCGGGAATGGCTGTGGTGGGGGCTGGGACCATATTGTCCCTGGCTTCGGAGGTGGCGCAGAAGGA
This sequence comes from Caldifarciminota bacterium, assembly GCA_026986535.1. Taxonomy (GTDB): domain Bacteria; phylum Hydrothermota; class Hydrothermia; order LBFQ01; family DSFT01; genus S143-66. Next base: position 14,147 of record JALSOK010000045.1, on the reverse strand, counting down.
CCTTCCCCGCAGTTTTGCCACCATAATACTGGCCCTCATAGCCATTTTGCCCGAATACGCCGTTGACATATACTTTTCCTATAGGGCGGGCGTTGACCCGCATTATGCGAAGTATGCCCTTGCCAACATGACCGGAGCCAACAGGCTCCTGGTGGGGATGTTCTGGCCGCTGGTGGTTTTCGTGTATTACTTTGCATTCCGAAGAAAACTGATACGGCTGGGGAACATCAGCCTGGAGCTCGTATTCCTTCTCATAGCATCCCTGTACGCATTTTTCATCGCCCTCAAGGGAAGCATCACCCTCGTGGATGCCGGGATTTTGATTTTTATCTTCCTCCTCTACTCCCTGTTTGCGATGCGTCAGGCCAAAATGGAGCCCGAAGTGGAGAACGAAGTGGCCGAATTCCTCATAGACCTCCATACCCCCGGAAGGATAACCCTCAACACCTTCCTGTTTCTCTTTGCCGCCATTGGAATACTGGCGGCGGCCGAGCCCTTTGCGGAGGGCCTTATCGAAACGGGTAAAATTCTGGGAATAAACGAATTTTTCCTGGTGCAGTGGCTTGCCCCTCTTGCATCGGAATCCCCCGAGCTCATCGTCATAATTATCCTGACCCTCAGGGGATATTCCAGCTGGGGTATCGGGGCTCTGGCATCGTCGGAAGTGAATCAATTGACGCTCCTGGTTGCCACCATACCCGTTGCCTACTCCATCGGAGCCGGTCAGGTTCTGACCTTCGGTCTGGATCATCTGCAGTCGGTGGAGATGTTCCTCACCGCCGCCATATCCTTCCTGGCCCTGACGCTGGTTTCCGACAGAATCTTCACCCTCTGGGAGGCGGTATTTCTCTTCCTTGCCTTCTTCCTCACTGCCGTGTATCCCACGGAAATGGTGCATAAGATTGGCTCCATGCTGATAATTCTGATTGCCCTCGTCCTGATAATTACCGGCAGGAGATACAGGGACTGGTGGGAGGCCTTCTCCAGGGTCTTCCGTTTATAATTTCCTTCCATCATGTGGGTTTTTCTCGCTCTCGTTCTGCTGGCCCTTTATGTCAGATACTTCAACCGCAACAGGATTGTTTATGGCCTTTACGCACTGGCAGGGCTTTTTGCACTCCTTAGCATCATCTCCTACACTCCCGGACAGGACCCCCTCCTGAACTGGGGAGGCGTGGTCGGGCACAGCCTTGCCGGATTCCTCCTGAAGTACATTACCCGCATCTTTGCCCTGCTGCTCGTCGTGGGAATTACCGCATTTCCTTTGATTCCCGATAGGTACCTGAGGCCCTTTTTCTATGGACTTCTGGGCCTCTTCCTCATGCAGATGCCCTTCGGGTGGGGGTATGTTCGGGATTTGCTTGGTATTTTCGCCTATCCGGTGGCCATTACGGTGGGGGCCGCATTCCTGCTTCTGGCGGCCGCCGATTTGAGGGGGGTGGGCCCGGTGGAGATGGTTCGCGGAATATACGCCGGGAAGGAGGGCGGGGAGAAAGCGCCCGAACCTGTTTCGGATTTCGATGCACCGGATTTAAAAGAGGAATATGAAGAGGCGGACCTGCCCCATGAGAAGTCCGGGAAAGAGCCTTCCTATGATACTGACGGAATGCAGGAGAGGGTCCCTGAAAGGAGCGTCGTACTGGAGGAAAGGGAAGAGGTTCCCCCACGGGAGAAAAAGAGGAACTGGTTCGAAAATCTCTTCAATGTGGAGAGGGAAAGGCGCACACAGGAGCCGGATGAGGAGCAGAAGGAAGTGCAGACTTTCTTCAATACGGATTTGCTGGGAGCATTCGATGAGGAGGAAGAAGAAGAGGACTATCCGGAGGTGGATACCGACAGGATGGCCCGCCTCATAGAGGAGAAGTTCAAGGAGTTCAAAATAGAGGGGCGGGTGGTCAATGCCGTGATTGGCCCCATTATAACCCGCTACGAATTCGAGCCTGCACCGGGGGTCAAGATTTCCACCATTCAAAAATTGGCCGATGACCTTGCACTGCGCCTTAAGGTGCAGAATGTGCGAATAGTTGCTCCCCTTCCGGGAAAGGGGCTCGTGGGCATCGAAGTGCCCAATCCCCGCAGGAAGATAGTGTATTTCCGCAAATTGATTAGGGATGAGAACTTCAGGAAATTGAAGCATCCCCTGAACTTCATCATAGGGGTCGAGCCCGATGGAACGCCCAGATACGAGAACCTCGCAAAGATGCCCCATCTCCTCATTGCGGGAACCACCGGCTCGGGTAAATCGGTTGCAATAAATACCATACTGGCCAGCTTCCTTATGAAGAACACCCCCGATACCCTTCGCCTCCTGCTCATAGACCCGAAGATGGTGGAGCTGACTGCCTATGAAGGGATACCCCATCTGCTCATGCCCATAGTGAAGGACAGGAAATACGCTTCCAAGGTCCTGAAGATGGCAGTTGCATGGATGGAATACAGGTACCGTCTTCTGGCCCAGGTGGGCGCAAAAGGGCTGGAGAGCTACAATCGAAAGGTGAAGAACAGGCTTCCCTACATCGTAATCGTTATTGACGAGTTTGCGGATCTCATCATGACGCAGGGGAAGGAAGTGGAGGAGCCCCTGGCCCGCCTTGCCCAGATGGCCCGTGCGGTGGGGATCCATCTTGTGGTGGCCACCCAGAGGCCTTCCGTGGATGTGATAACCGGAGTCATAAAGGCCAACTTCCCCGTCCGAATTGCCTTCAGGGTACCTTCCAAGCATGACTCGAGGACCATACTGGACACGGTGGGAGCGGAGCGTCTTCTCGGAAAGGGGGATATGCTCTACATACCTCCCGGTTCCTCAGAGCCCATAAGGCTTCATGGACCTTTCATATCGGAGCAGGAGACCAGAAATATAGCCCACCGCCTGGCAGGCTCCTATTTGAAGGGGAAGCTTCTGGAGAAGTTCGGTGCCCTCAGGGATGTGGATGCCCTCATCTTCGACATCCTGGATGGAGGATATGTGGGGGTGTTCACCAGGGATGATGAAATTGCCCTCGAGCAGAAGCGCCGCATAGTGGCGGAGTGGATTTCCCGCAGAATGGAGGAGCCCCAGCCTGTGGAAGAGGTGGAGCAGGTTGTGGATTCCATAAGGCAGGAGTACTATGTACCCATTCCGGAGATGGAGGCGTATGTGGAAGAGGAGGAGAGCGTCAGCGTGGGAGGGGCCAGTAATCTGGATCCCCTGCTGCCCGAGGCCATAAGGATAATAGCCAGCCAGAAGAGGGCATCCGCCACCATGCTACAGAGAAAACTGCGGGTGGGCTTCTCCAGAGCGGCCCGCATAATTGATCAGCTGGAGGAACTGGGAATCGTCGGTCCCCCGGACGGCCCGAGGCCCAGGGAAGTTCTCATCACTCCCGAGCAGGCGGAGGACATCATCAGGAGGCTTGGATAATCATTCCTCCTTGAGCAAATCATCCGCCCTCAGAACAATACCCCCGAAGGCCTGTGCGAACTTTTCCGCCTCTTTCTGCGTGGCAAATGGAAGTATGGAGGGATAACAGCAGTACTTTATGGAGCTTTCCTTTACATAGTATGCGTCCCTGTAGGCCACCACGATTTCCGTGAGGAAATCATAGGTTATGGCGTTGCAGATTTCCACATCCCTTTCCCTGAGCCTCTTGAGAAGCATAAAACCACAGTGGGGACAGCATGTGGGGTAGTCTCCGAGATTGGTTTTGATGATGAATCTGATCCTCGAAAGGGGTTTTCCGCACACCTGACAGACCTGCTCCTTTTCCACCATTTTGATATAGCCGGATTTCTTTTCCACGAGTCCTTCCTCTTCCAGTTTCCTGATGTGCCTGTAGATTGTCATCTGGGAAACGCCCAGTTCCTGAGCAATTTCCTTTACCTTAACTGAGCCCCTGCTTCTGACGATATCCAGTATTCTATTCCTGATGTCTTTCATAGCTTTTAACAAATTTTAAAGACACGGGTGTTAAATTTTCAAAGATTTTAAAACCCGGTTCTCGTTTTCGGCTTCAGTAGAGCCTTATGGAGGATGAGAATCTTTAACAAATTTCAAGCCCTCCTGGTGTTTCTTTAAAATTGCACTCTATGAGACGCTTGCTGAGTCTTGAGAATCTGACCCTGACGGGAATCGTACTTGGAATCCTCTTCGGAGTGCTGTTTCCGGATGTGGCCATACACATGCGTCTGCCGGGAAAGGCGTTTCTGGACCTTCTGAAGATGATAGCCCTTCCCCTGGTCTTCTTTTCTGTTTTTGCCAGCGTCATAAATCTGGGGAATGTGTCCCGTCTGGGGGACCTTGGCTGGAAGACAGTCCTGTATTACCTGAGCACCACTTTCCTCGCGGTCCTCACTGGAATCATTGTCGTGAATATCATACTGTACCTCTTTCCACCCGAGCCTTCCTTTGCTACCCAGTCCGTTGCCGAAATCAAAAAATTCTCCCTGGAAGACCTGATAAGGAGTTTTGTGCCCTCCAATATCGTCAGGAGTTTTTACGATTTTCAGGTGCTTCATGTGATTGTCATTGCCATTCTTTTCGGCAGTGCGGCCCTTTACCTTTCCGATGAGGACAGGAAGTTTGTTTCCCTTTTCGCCGGCTCCTTCGACAGGCTGATCATGAAGGTGGCCGTCTGGATCATCGCCCTGTCTCCTGTGGGAGTATTTGCCCTCGTGGCGTATGTAATTGCGGATAAGGGGCTGGATGCTATCTTTTCCCTGTGGGTCTATGCTCTGGCAGTTGTCGTGGGGCTTCTGATTCACGGAGTCCTGAACCTTCCCGCCGTCGGATATCTGATTGGAAGATTTTCCCCGTATCGCTACTTCCATCGGGTAAAAGAGGCTCTCCTCATCGCCTTTTCCACATCCTCCAGTGCGGCGACCCTTCCCGTTTCGATGGAGGTGGCCACACAGAAGGCGGAGGTAAAGGAAGAGGTGGCCAGCTTTGTACTTCCTCTGGGGGCCACTGTTAACATGGATGGCACCGCCCTTTACGAGTCCGTTGCCGCCATATTCGTGGCATCCCTTTACGGAATTAAGCTGACCATAGGACAGCAGCTGATCATCTTTTTCACCGCCGCCCTTGCAGCCATCGGGGCCGCGGCCATTCCCAGCGCAGGTCTGGTGACCATGACCCTGGTGTTTTCCGCTGTGGGTATTCCTCTGGAGGGAATTGCAATAATCCTATCCATAGACAGGTTCCTGGATATGCTGCGCACGACGGTCAATGTGTGGGGGGATCTGATAGGGGCGAAGTTGATAGAGAGGTTCGTTTCGGGGTAATCGGAATGGGGCCGCGAAGAAGCGGCCCACGAGGGCTATTCGAAGTCTTTCCAGGTGTCTATCTGGGCCTTCTGGAGTTTTCCGGAGTAGTCTATGTAAACGGTCTTCCATTCGGTGAATATGTCGAATACAGTCCAGCCTCCTTCTCTCCATCCGTTTCCTGTCTCCTTGACGCCTCCGAACGGCAGATGGCTCTCGGCTCCGATGGTCGGGGCATTTATATAGGTTATTCCCGCTTCCAGAAGCTGCATTGCCAGGGATGCTTCTCTCACATCGTTGGTGTATATGGAGGAGGATAGCCCGTATCTGACGGCATTGGCCACCTCTATGGCCTCGTCGAAGGACTTCACCTTTATGACGGACAGGACGGGACCGAAGATTTCATCCTGGAAGATCTTCATGTGGGGTTTCACATCCTCGAATATGGTGGGCTCGAACCACCAGCCCTTTGCGTACTTTCCTTCCGAGAGGCGCTTTCCTCCATAAGTGAGCCTTGCCCCTTCTTCTATTCCCAGCTTCACATAGCGCTCTATCTTCTCCAGGGAGGGCTTGTTGATTATGGGACCCATGGTGGTCTTCTCATCCAGGGGGTCTCCGATGATGAGCTCCGGAAGTCGGGCCCTGAATTTCTCCATGAATTCATCGTATATGTCCTCGTGGAGGATGAGCCTGGATGTGGATGTGCAGCGCTGTCCGCTGGTTCCGAATGCTCCCCAGAGGGCTCCGTCCACGGCCAGGTCCAGGTTAGCTGAGGGCATCACGATCTGGGGATTCTTTCCTCCCAGCTCCAGAGATACTTTCTTTACATACTTTGCGGCCGACTGGTATATAAGCTTGCCTGTCTCCGTTCCGCCCGTAAAGGCGATTATCTTTATGTCCGGATGCTCCACTATTGCCCTTCCGGCTATTCCCAGTCCAAACACGATGTTGAAGACGCCGGGGGGCAGTCCCGCGTCCTCCAGGACCCTTGCCAGTTCAGCCCCTGTGGCGGAGCCGTCGGGGGCGGGTTTGAAGATGACCGCGTTTCCGGCCGCCAGGGCGGGGAAGATCTTCCAGGAGGGTACGGCTATCGGGAAGTTCCATGCGGTTATCACCCCCGCTATTCCGACGGGGACCCTGAGGCTCAGGGCGTACTTATCGGGGAGCTCGGAGGGGGTCACATACGAAAAGAGCCTTCGGGTTTCCTGTGCGGCATAGAAGGCGGTGTCTATGGCTTCCTGAACATCTGCCCTCGCTTCCACCAGGGTCTTTCCAATCTCACGGGACATGAGGCGGGCGATTTCCTCTTTCCTCTCCAGGAGTATTTCGCCTGCCCTCCTGAGGATTTCTCCCCTCTTGGGGGCGGGCACCTTTGCCCACTTCCTCTGGGCCTCCTTTGCCACTTCTACGGCGTGCTGAACATCTTCCTCATTGGAATCGGGGAAGATTCCTATTACCTCGTCCCAGTTGGAGGGATTCCTGCTCTCAAAAGTCCTGTTGCTCCTGGAATCGACCCATTTTCCACCTATGTAATTTTTGTACTCTTTCATGGCAAAAGTATAAAGTGGGATGCGGGTTTAGGGACACACACTTAAAAATTGCGTGGAGGGAGGTAGCAGAGATGCCAGGGAGAGGAGGAGAAAGATGAGCGGGAGGGAGAGGAAGCTAAGGGAGATGGAAGAGGAACGGAGAGGCAGGAGAGAAGTTGTTGAGAGTTCTGCTTTCCATGGGTTATGCCCGTGGCACTGAAAAGATAGTTCTCTCGGAACTTGGCATAAAAGCAAAGGATGAGGAAATAGAGGAGTTCGAGAGGAATATGAGGCAATACATAGAAGCCATAGACACTTCTCCCGTGGATGAGAGCGTGGCTTTCGTGTATCTGGATGGACACAGATATTAAAACTCTTGGTGAGAAGGGGGCCTCAGTGGTCTTTCACAGGTGATTCAGCCCATATTTCCCCGGTCTGACCTTTCATGTCCTTAAGGAGGAATTTGCCCGGGAAAGAGGCTGAAGAGGAGAGGTTTGTGGACAGGCTGATGGATTTGAGCAAGAGGATCCTCCCTTATCGATAATGCTTCCTTTTACTGGTCTTTTCTGAAGTATCCCTCTTCAACTCACAAGCACATCTATTCTACCAATCCCATAGAGGCTGTTTTCAGACAGGTCAGAAGGCAGGAGATTATATCCCTGTTTTCTGTTTTCCTGCTGGCTCAAAGCCCTGCCGGCCTTTAACTATGCCCCCTGTGAACTCCATCTGCTTAAAAGAGTAAAGTTTCTTACACAATCTTGAGGATATGTCCCGCGGGTTTACACTTTCGGCCATGCGCATACTCGACCTTCATCAGGACCTTCTTCATCACTTCTATCGCCATGGGGATGATGGTATTCTGCACAGGTATCCGGATTATGGGCTGGAATCCTTCGTCATGGCCATATTCCCCTTCAGGGGATATTATGAATCCTCCGCCGTGGAGGATCCCTTCAGGTTCGCCGCCCGCTCTGTGGAGAATATTTACCACATTGCCGATAAGTACGGATGGAGGGTGGCCCTGCGGGGGGATGAGGTGGGGGAAAGGAGCATTATAATCGGTCTGGAGGGGGGATACGGTCTTGAGGATGCGAGCGATCTGGGGGCCCTTCACAGGCTCGGTCTCAGACTGCTCGGTCTTGTCTGGAACAGGGATAATCTGCTCTGCGCATCCTGGAAGTCCAGCAGGGATTATGGACTGACGGATTTCGGTTATGAAATCGTAAAGGAGGCCCTCGGGAGGGGAATGGTCGTGGATCTCGCCCATGCCAGCGATAGGACCTTCTTCGATGTGCTTTCGGTCTTCGAGGGGGGTGTGATGGTCTCCCATACGGGATTCAGGCACATGAACGATATCGAGCGAAATATCACCCTCGGGATGCTTGAGGAGATAGCCAGTAAAGATGGAATCGTTGGGGTTGCGTTTGCGAAGCTCTTCCTTGGGGATGTGTCCATGGAGAGGGCTGTGAGGGAAATCTCTTCTATAGTCAGGGATTTTCCCGACACGATGGCTGTGGGAAGCGATTTCTTTGGATTCGGAAAGTCCCTCGAAATACCATCGATGGGCAGTGTGGTGGATTTTCCCCGGATATACCGGGCCTTTTCCCGCCACCTCGATGAGGAGTTGCTGGAGAGGTTCTTCTGGAGGAATGCAGTGGACTTCTTCCGCAGGTTCATGGGCTGAATAGATTTAAACTTTGGGATAATGAGACTGCTCGTTGCGCAGGTGGATGTCATTCCGGGTCGGGAGAGGCAGGTGGAGAGGGTCTTTGGATTTCTCGAGAGATTCAAAGGGGCGGTGGATATCATTGCCCTTCCCGAACTGTGGACCACAGGCTACAGGTTAAAGGAAGAAAAACCCCATACGGATGTGAAGGTTTTCTCCGAATTCGCCCGCAGTATGAAGGCGTATCTCGTGGCCGGTTCCATTTACTTCAGGCAGGGGGAGAGGCTCTTCAACCGCTCCTTCGTCTTCGATCCGGAGGGCAATCTAATCGGAGAGTACACGAAGATTCACCTTTTCCGCAGCCTGGATGAAGTTTTCACCGCAGGAGATATAATCGAGGCCATTCCCACCGAATTCGGAAAGATTGGTGTGATTATATGCTACGATATAAGGTTCCCCGAACTGGTGCGCAGACTGATGCTCAGGGGAGCGGAGATACTGTTCGTCCCGGCCCACTGGCCCCATGCCCGGATAGAGCACTGGAATGCCCTGTTGAAGGCAAGAGCCATAGAGAATCAGATGTATGTGGTGGGGATAAACAGGTATGGAAGGGAGGGGGACATTCTCTTCGGCGGGAACAGCGGAGTTTATTCGCCGAAGGGGGAGTCCATCGGCGGGGTTGGAAGCGGTGAGGGGTATCTGCTGGTGGAGCTGGACCTGGAGGAACTGAGGAAGTACAGAAAGGAATTTCCCGTTCTGGAGGACGCTGTCCTCATTAAGGAGGAGGTTTGAGCATGAAGAGGACCAACGCGGTAATACTCAGTGCTGTCCGGACCCCCATAGGGAAAATTCTGGGCAATCTGGCCCCATTCACGGCTCCCGAATTGGGTGCCATAGTGATAAGGGAAGCGGTGAAGAGGGCAGGAATCTCCCCCGAAGAAGTGGAAGAGGTGATGATGGGGCAGGTGATACAGGGGGGGAGCGGGCAGAATCCAGCCCGTCAGGCGGCCCTGAAGGGGGGAATACCGGCATCGGTACCTGCCGAGACTATAAATAAGGTCTGCGGTTCCGGTCTGGAAGCGGTTATGCAGATGACCAGAGCCATAAGGGTGGGGGATGTGAAGGTGGCTGTGGCCGGTGGACAGGAATCCATGACCAATGCCCCCCACGCCGCCCTCGTCAGGAAGGGGGTTAAGTACGGGACCCTGCCCATGGAAGACCTCATGATAAAGGATGGGCTGTGGTGTGCTTTCAACGATGTGCATATGGGCAATCTGGCCGAATACACTGCCCGCAAGGCCGGAATTACACGGGAACAGCAGGACTGGCTTGCATACGAAAGCCACCGCAAGGCCATAGAGGCCATAGACAGGGGTTATTTTAAGGAGGAAATCGTTCCGGTGGAGGTAAAGACCAGGAAGGGGACCGTAATCGTGGATACTGATGAGACCCCCAGGAGGGATACCAGCCCGGAGAAACTGGCTGCCCTCAAGCCCGCATTCGAGAAGGATGGGACCGTTACAGCCGGAAATGCCCCTCCCCTCTCCGATGGCGCTTCTGCCCTTGTTCTTGCCGATGAGGAATATGCGCGGGAGAGGGGGCTGAAGCCGATGGCGCGGATACTGGCCTATGCGAGCGGATTTACAGAGCCAAAGGATCTCTTCTTCGCCCCTCCGATTGCCATCAGGAAGGTGATGGACCAGCTGGGAATAAAGGACATAAACCAGTTCGACCTGATAGAGATCAACGAAGCCTTTGCCGCGCAGGTTCTGGCTGACCATAAGGAGATGCCGTGGGACTGGAATAAGTTCAATATACATGGAGGAGCCATAGCTCTGGGCCATCCCATAGGGGCAAGTGGTGCCAGAATCCTGACCACTCTCATCTATGCTCTCAGGAGGACAGGTGGAAGGCTGGGACTGGCCGCCCTCTGCCTGGGAGGTGGTGGCTCCGTTGCCATGGCCATAGAGCTGGTGGATTGAAATGATTCTGTTTCTCCTGGCGCTCGAGAGCCTTCAGGATTACAGAAGGGAGCTGGAGCGCATAAACGACGAGATAAAGAAGGTGGAGGAAAGTCTCAAGGAGCTTTCCCGCCGGGAGAGGAGCTATCTTAAGGAGATTTCCTATTTGAACGAGCAGATAGACCTCTACAGGAGGAAGGTGGAGGTTCTCAGGCGTCAGGAGAGGGACCTGCGGGATGAAATTTCCATACTGAGGGCTCGAATCGATAGGACCCGTCGGGAAATTGAGGATATGAAGCAGAAGCTCAACAGGGGGGCTGTCCTCATGTACAGGATGCCCCCCAGAAATATATGGCAGCTCCTCCTGGAGACGGGATCGTTCTTCGATTCGTATGAGAAGGAGGTCCTCCTGGCATCCGTCATGAGTTATTACCGCTCCCTGGTGAAGCGGCTTCGGCAGAAGGAGGAGGAGCTTACCCGTCTGGAAAAGGTTCTTCATCTCAGACTTTCCCGCCTGCAGAAGACCCGCAGAAACCTCCAGTATGCCATGGCCGATTTAAAGAAGAGCCGGACCCGGAAGGAGGAACTGCTCAGAAAGATTCGGGCCAATCGCAGGATAAAACGCAACTACCTTCGGGAGCTGGAAGCATCCAGAAGAAGACTCCTTTCCATAATCGAAAACCTCTCCAGGGGCAAGAAGGCGAAGAGGCCCATAAGCATCCTCATGCCAGTGGATGGAAAGATCGTCACCCCCTTTGGAAAGGTAAGGGACAGGCTGTACGGCACCGTTATAGAGAACAAGGGGGTGGATATACGGGCCCCGTATGGGAGCCCTGTAAAGGCCGCAAGCAGTGGAAAGGTGGTCTATGTGGGTTGGGTGGAGGGGTATGGAAACATCGTTATCATCGATGGAGGGGGCTACTATACCGTTTACAGCCAGCTCTCGGAAATACTGGTGGGGCGCGGTGATAGGGTTGCAAAGGGGCAGGTCATAGGAAGGGTCGGAACCAGACCCCTTCACTTCGAGTTGAGGATAGGGAGGAAGGCGGTAAACCCCGTGGATTACTTCGAGTGAATGCGTGCCCGGGGGGAGTCGAACCCCCAACCTCCGGTTCCGGAGACCGGCGCTCTATCCTGTTGAGCTACGGGCACTCCGTACCGGATAAATTTTACAGCCTGGTAGAATATCCGGATGGATGAACTCCTCATAACAGCATTCGTTCTTCAGACCGGTAAAAGGACATCGGTCTTTTTCTCTCCTTACTGCCTCACTCCTGGAGGTAAATTCCTCGTAGTACACAAGCTCGAATGGAGTCCTGTGCCTTGTGGAGCGCTGTTTTCCTGAATTGTGGTATTCAAGCCGCCTTTCTAAGTCGGAGGTGTGGCCTATGTAATACCCGCCGTCCTTAAGGCTCCTGAGTATGTAAACATACCACTTGCCCATGAAAGCATCGGGGCGCCGGGACTTGAACCCGGGACCTCCTGGTCCCAAGCCAGGCGCGCTACCACTGCGCTACGCCCCGATATTTTGTTGAACCCGGGACTTCTGGTCCCGAGCCAGGCGTCCCGCCGCTGGCGGGACTACGCCCCGATTCTGCAGTTTCTTCCATTATCGATCCGGGCGTCCCGCCTATTGAATCGGGGTGCGGGGACTTGAACCCCGGACCTCCGCGTCCCGAACGCGGCGCGCTCCCAACTGCGCTACACCCCGAAACTGCCGGTTTGAAAATTTTACAGCTTTATGGGCAGGCCTTTTCCATTAACCTTTCAGGCGTGCGCAGGGCTCTGGAGATACTCAATTCTTTTATCAACTATGAGCGAATCGGTACTGCTCCGAGGGACCTGGACAGGTTCATGGAATTCCTCCGTGGCCTTGGCTCTCCCCATGAGAAGCTGGGGAGGGTTGTCCATATAGTGGGAACGAAGGGAAAGGGCTCCACCGCATATCATCTTTCCCATGCCCTTTTAGGGCTTGGCTTTCGGGTGGGGACATTCACCTCCCCCCATTTAGTGGATGTGAGGGAGAGGATCATGCTGAACTTGAGACCCATAAGCGGGGAGGAATTCGAAAGGTATTTCTTCCGCATATATGAGAAGATGGAGAAGCCCCGCAAATCCTACCGCACATACTTCGAGACCCTGACCGCTATGGCCATCCTCTACTTTTACGAAAAGGGGGTGGACTTTGCTGTGTTCGAAGCGGGCCTCGGTGGAAGGCTGGATGCCACCAATGTATTTCCCCACACCACCACCCTCATAACCCGCATAGATTATGACCACACCCATATCCTCGGGAATACGCTGGGGAAAATTGCTCTGGAAAAGGCCTATGTAATAAGGGAGGGCTCCCGTGTTCTATCCGTGCCGCAGGATGAAGAGGCCATGGAGGTGATAAAGAGCATGGCCCACAGCAGGGGTGCCTCTCTGCGGATCGTTTCTCCCGAAAGGGTGGAGGGAATCTCCCTGGATGGGACCCGTTTTATCTATGGGGGCAGGAGTCTGAGAACCCCCGCTGTGGGGCGTTTTCAGGCATACAATGCATCCCTTTCCCTGGCGGCGCTGGAGAGCTATGGGATAGACTGGAAAGAAGACATATTCGATGGACTCTCGGTGCCTGGCAGGTTTCAGGTGATTCGCTATGGGGGTAAGTTTCTCGTTTTCGATGTGGCCCACAATATCCTTTCTCTTCGGAGCGTGGTTCGAACCATAGGGGAAATCTTTCCGACTACCCGTTACGCGGTGGTTCTCTCCATGGTGCGGGATAAGTCCCTGGCTGGTCTTTCTGAAATCTTTTCAGGATGGAGGATTATCGCGACCCGCAGTTCCTCCCCCCGCTCCCTGCCTCCGGGAGAACTATGCCGCCAGTTTTCCAGATGTGTTTCGGTGGAGGACCCCATTGAAGCTTTGCGTACAGCTCTCAATGAGGAAGCGGAGGTCATCCTGATAACCGGTTCCACATACCTGGTGGGAGATGTTCTGTCTAATTCAGTCTGGAGATGAGCCTGCTCCAGTACTCCTCCCTGTTTTTCAATACCCGGTAGATGAAAGCTGTCCTTTCGGATGCGGGGGGATGATCAGCCCACAATTTATCTAACCACGATACCGGACCTTCCATACTCTGAAATACTCGCATGGTTTCTACTGCTCCTGATGGGTCGAAGCCCGCCTGCTCCATGTAGAGGACCCCGAATGCGTCAGCTTCCCTTTCCTGCTCTCTGGAGTATTTTGCTACGAACAGACCTCCCACCACTTCCGAGCCGCCTACAGCACCCACTCCACTGCCAATCAGGGCCCCCTTCCATCCACCCAGAAGGCCTCCCAGTATGGCTCCTGCGGCCATTCCCAGAGTTCCCCAGAAGTCCTTCTGCTCCTGCTTTTTCCATTGCTCGTGCAGGTGTCCGAGGAGTATATGTCCCAGTTCGTGGGATATGACGAAAGCGATGGCGTTATCGGAGAAGTACTCCACGAGTGCAGGCAGGAGGAGAATATGGGTAATTTACGATTCTCCTGGCATCGCTCTTGGAAATACCGAGTTCCTGCTCGATTTCCGATGGCTTCATTACCCTTACGGGCGGAAAGTATCCTGATAGGGGGATGGATAACTGCCTCGCTATCCTTCGGGCTTTTTCATTCAACTTCTGCCAGTGTCTCTTCTGGCTCGTGCTTATCATGTGGTTTGCAATAACCAGAAGCAATGCGAGGATTATTCCTATTATTCCTGCCTTTACGAAGAGGAACTGCCACAGGAGATAG
>JALSOK010000044.1 GCA_026986535.1 Caldifarciminota bacterium | reverse complement strand
ACGCATCTTCCTGCGGGGAATACCGAACCACCTTCCCATTGCAGAGCCGATGCTGGCTCCGATGAGGGTTATGGGACCCTCCTTACCCCCGGAGCCGCCGGTGGCGATGGTCAGAATGGTGGTTATGGATTTATACAGGGAAAGGGAGAGGGGAAGGTATCCGTTCCTGTAATGGAATGCCTCTATATAGACATCCACACCCCCACCCCTGGAAAGGGGAGAAAAGCGGTATATGATGATGGCCGACAGAAGGGCACCCGCGGTTGGTAAAATCAGATAGAATATCCGGTAGGAGAAGGTCAGCTTCACCGTTATGTTATAGAAGACCCAATCGAAAGCATACTGGAACAGAGCCGCTGAGAATCCAACTGCGGCCCCAATCAGAACAGCCCAGGAGATGGTTATAAGGGTGGGAGGTACCCTGAACCCCAGCAGGATTCGAAGAATACGCCCATAATAACCCGCCCGGGATGAAGCTTTACTATCCCTGCTCATTATGTCCTGCGCTCAATACTCCTTTTTGGACTGCGCATCCACCACAGCCATTATGGAAAGATTGTATATGGCTTCAACGCTGTCTCCCTGCTGAACTATGTGGGCGGCCTTCTTCAGACCCATGAGAAGAGGTCCTATGGCTATTCCATCAGCCAGCTTCCACAGTAATTTGTACGCACTGTTGGCACTGTCCAGATTGGGGAATATGAGAATATTGGCCCCCTTATCCCTCAGATGGCTGAATGGATAAAGGTGATTGAGCAGTTCCACATCCACAGCCACATCCGCCTGCATCTCCCCATCGGCCAGTATTTCGGGATGGCGGGAAGAGAGTATCTCGAATGCCTTTCGGGCCTTAAGGGCCTCAGGATGATTTGAACTTCCAAAGTTGGAAAAAGATATAAAGGCAATCCTGGGCTTAATACCGTACCTCCTGGCTTTCACATAGGACATGTAGGCTATATCCGCCAGGTCTTCGGCGCTCAGGTCAGCATTGACCGTGGCATCGGCTATCATGTAGAGCCTGCGCTTGATTATGAGGATATACGCACCAGCCACCTTCCTGTATTCGGGTCTTTTGCCTATAACCTGAAGGACACGGCGAAGGATATCCGAATAGTTATAGGTAACCCCTCCCACGAAAGCATCCACCTCATCCCTCGCCAGCATAACCAGGGAAAACATTATGGGATGATAGATGATGCGGGAGACCTCGTACCATGTGAATCCCTTCCTCTGCCGGATCCTGTAGAGGGTATCGGTATACTCATGGATTCTATCGAAGGTGCGGGGGTTGACTATGCGGGGAGGATGGGCAAAAGTTATTCCGTACTCATCTATCTTCCGCCTTATCGATTCCTCATTCCCGACGAGTACCACCCGCGCTATTCCCTCGTTCACGATATGGGAAGCGGCCCTGATGACCCTCTCGTCCTCGCCCTCGGGATACACGATGGTCCGGGGGTCGGATTTTGCCTTGTTGATGACATATCTCATGAAGCGGAATGTGGGTGAAAACTTGTCCTTGAGGGATTCCCTGTACTGTTCTATATCGATTATCCTGCGTGCAACTCCGCTCTCTATAGCGGCCCTCGCCACCGCAGGGGCAACCCAGTAGATTATCCTGGGGTCCAGGGGCTTGGGTATTATATACTCCTTTCCAAATACCAGCTTTTCCACCCCGTAGGCCCTGAGCGTCTCTTCCGTCACCTCCTGACGGGCCAGCTCCGCAAGGGCTTCGGCGGCGGCGATCTTCATTTCATCGTTCACCACCCTGGCCCTCACATCCAGAGCCCCCCTGAAGATGTATGGAAATCCGAGGAGGTTATTCACCTGATTGGGAAAATCGCTCCTTCCAGTGGCCACAATGGCATCGGGCCTAGTTTGAAGGGCAAAGTAGTAATCCACCTCCGGGTCCGGATTGGCAAGGGCAAAGATGATGGGCCTTTCGGCCATGGACTTCAGATGCTTCTCGTTCAGCAAATTGGCCACAGAAACCCCTATGAAGACATCGGCTCCCTCCATGGCATCATCCAGGGTGCGGGCATCGGTATCGACAGCAAATTCCTCTTTATATGGATTCATCCGCTCCTTTCTACCCCTGTATATCACCCCTTTGCTGTCCAGAAGTAGAATATGACGGGCTCCATATCTCCTCAGGAGCCTTCCTATTGCAATTCCCGCCGCCCCGGCCCCCACGATTACGATTTTCACATCCCCTATCTTCTTATTCTGAAGCTCCAGGGCATTGATGAGGGCCGCGAGGGTTATAATTGCAGTTCCGTGCTGGTCATCGTGGAAGACAGGGATATCCAGGCTTTCAACGAGCTTCTCCTCTATGTAGAAGCAGTCCGGTGCCTTTATATCCTCCAGATTTATACCTCCGAATGTGGGGGCAATGCTCTGAACCACATGGATAAATCTATCCGGATCCCTCTCGTTCACCTCTATGTCTATGGCGTCTATATCCGCAAAGTTCTTGAAGAGCACAGCCTTTCCCTCCATAACCGGCTTGGACGCCAGAGCCCCTCTGTTCCCCAGCCCGAGTATGGCCGTTCCATTGGAAATTACCGCCACCAGGTTCGCCTTTGCAGTATATTCGTATGCATTTTCAGGGTTCTCCTCGATGGAGAGCACCACTTTCGCCACACCTGGAGTATAGGCGATGGAAAGGTCCCTCTGGGTCTTTAAAGGCTTGGAAGGTCTGATTTCTATCTTTCCCGGTCTGGGTTTCCTGTGATACTCGAAGATTTCTTTCTCGCTCAGGTTCATGGTGATTAAATTTTATACTCGAAATGAGGGAACACAGTAACACCTCCGGGGTATTCCACGGGGCAAATTCATGGTGCTGAACCCAGGGGGGACCGCATAAGGCTTACACATGAAAAATGATTGAAAATCAAAAACCTAAGCATTAAAAATTTTGCATGATACAGGAAATTTTTGCTCTGCTCATCCCTTTCGAAGCAGGGGGGTACAAAAACCTGACCCACAATGGATTTTCCGACTGGCGGCTGGCCAATGTGGAGGTGACCATATATGTATGCAGGTCCGGCCTCGCCACATGCCAGAGCGGAGCCTTTCGTACTCAGGAAATGCCAGCAGGACATTTATATGCGTGCGGCAGGCTCCCTCATCCCCTGAGGACCCATCCGTAGATGACGACGACCACCACCGCAAAGACATACACAGTCCCTATGGTCATGGGGGATAGGGAGGCCCTTCTGCCGGCCCTCCGCCCCAGATAGATGGCAGGAATCGAAAGGAGGAATGCTATGGCTCCATTCACACCGGCATAACTTATTACAGCAAGGGGCTCCGGATTCCTGTAGAGGATGAACATGAGCATCCCCACAGGTGCGGCAAGGGCCTGAAGGACAATTTCATATCGGGGAAACCTGCGGGAAAAGATGCGCAGAAGCTCCCACGCTATTGCCAGCGAGAGAACAGCCCACACGGAGCAGAAGAAGTAAACGCCGGCGAAGACCTTGATGGAAATCGCCACCAGGGATGTATAAAGGGCCTTGAGGGGCTTTCCTTCGGAGGAGGCCGCCAGAAAGAACAGGGCAACAGCGGCCATTATGGGCGCTTTCATGGAAATATGCAGAATCCCCAGCATCTTCCACACGAAAATCTCAGAAAGACCCCACAGGGTCCCCCAGAAGACGAAATCCGGATTTATCTCCTTAATTCTCATGGCCAGCAGAATTTTAAAGGGCCACTTCCCATCACCAGTAAAATTTTCTTCCCGATGATTCAGCCGGGATTTCTCCTCATCAACAAACCCCATGGAATCACATCCTACGATGTCATAAGGAAGCTTAAAAAGCAGATTCCAGCCAGGATGGGCCACACGGGGACGCTGGACCCCATTGCAACTGGACTGCTAATCATAGCGGTGGGGCGGGCAACCAAATTCATCGAATTCTTCCACCAGTTGCCCAAGGAATACATTGCCACCATAAAACTGGGCCTGGAGACGGATACGCTGGACACAGAGGGGCAGGAGACAGCCAGGGACCCCCATTTCCGCCTCAAAAGGGAAGAACTGGAGAAAGCCCTCGAGAAATTCAGGGGAAAGATTCAGCAGGTACCCCCGAAGTTCAGTGCAAAAAGAGTCAGGGGACAGAGGGCATACGACCTGGCCCGCAGGGGGGAGGAATTCGAACTCAGGCCCAAAGAGGTGGTA
>JALSOK010000043.1 GCA_026986535.1 Caldifarciminota bacterium | reverse complement strand
ATCTTCTCCTCTTCGTCTATCACTTCTATGACTATCGGGAGGTCCTCCGAAAGCCGGAGTATCGAGCTGGTGTGAATTACACTGCTTCCTCCGAATCCCATTATTCCCCTCAGGACCGTGGCACCGCGGAACCCCTCCACCCTGAGCAGTTCTACGATGGCCTTGTAGAGGGGCTTCCCATTCCACCTGTCGCTTTCCCCTATGTGTATTCTCATGAGGACCATATTTCTGCTCATAATATCTCTCCTATTCTGAAGCCCAGAAATGCCGAGCCTATACCCAGGACGACGCTGGTGATGATGTACGCCAGCGCCCTGAGATGCTCGCCCTCCGCGAGCATGGTGTAGCTTTCGTAGGAAAAGGTGGAGAATGTGGTAAAGGAGCCAAAGAAACCGATCGTCACGGCGGTTCTCCACTGGGGCGGGATTACGAGTCTGTTGATACTGATGGAGAGGAATAGGGCCAGGAGGAAGGAGCCCGCCACATTTATTACGAGGGTCCCCATCGGGAAGTAGGGGAAGTATCTCTGTATTGCATATCCCATGCTGTAGCGGGACAGGGCTCCCAGAGCGGCAAAGATGGATATCAATATCAGGTTCATAGCGGGATATTTCCGTGCTTCTTGGGGGGCAGGGACTGGCGCTTATTCCTCAGGAGCAGCAGTGCCCTGTAGATCCAGGAGCGGGTCTCGGATGGCTTAATTACATCATCTATGTAACCCAGATTGGCGGCGTAGTAGGGATTGGCGAACTTCTCCCTGTATTTGCGGGCGAATTCCTCTTCCAGTGCCTTCGGGTCCTCTGCCTGTGCGATTTCCCTCCTGTGGATTATTCGGACTGCGGCTTCGGGACCCATAACGGCGATTTCGGCTGTGGGCCACGCCAGGTTTATATCCGCCCTCAGGTGCTTGCTTCCCAGGACATCGTACGCTCCCCCGTAGGCTTTCCTCGTGATTATGGTGATTTTGGGCACCGTGGCCTCCGCATAGGCGTACAGGAGCTTTGCCCCTTCTTTGATTATTCCTCCGTGCTCCTGGTCTATTCCGGGCATGAATCCGGGCACATCCTCGAATGTAATTATGGGGATATTGAAAGCATCACAGAAACGGACGAATCGGGCTCCTTTTACGGAGGCTTTTATGTCCAGGACACCGGCCAGATGCATGGGCTGATTGGCCACTATGCCCACAACCTTTCCACCTATACGGGCAAAACCCACTATCAGGTTGGGGGCAAAGTCCCTGTGGACTTCTAAGAAGCTCCCCTCATCCACCACCCTTTTTATGACCTCGTGCATATCGTAGGATTCGTTGGGGTCATCCGGGACTATGTGGTCCAGGTCTCCGTTCATCCTGTAGGGATCATCTGTGGGTTCTATCGAGGGGGGTTCCTCCATATTGTTGTTGGGCAGGTACGAGAGGAGCTTTCTTATGCCCTCGAAAACCTCCTCCTCTGTGTCGTAAACGAAATGGGCAACGCCCGATTTGCTCGCATGAATATCCGCACCGCCCAGCTCCTCGAAGGTGACTTCCTGATGCATGACTGCCTTGACCACATCCGGGCCGGTGATGAACATGTAGCTGGTTCCCCTTTTCATGAAGATGAAATCCGTCAGTGCGGGGGAATAGACTGCCCCTCCAGCGGCGGGCCCAAGAATGGCAGAGATCTGCGGAATCACTCCGCTTGCCAGCACATTTCTCAGGAATATGTCGGCATAGCCCCCCAGGGATTCTATCCCCTCCTGAATCCTGGCTCCGCCGGAATCGTTGAGTCCGATTACCGGTATTCCCACTCTCATGGCGGTTTCCATTATTTTCACGATCTTCATGGCGTGGGTTTTGGAGACCGTTCCGCCGAATACGGTGAAATCCTGGGAAAATACGGCCACTTTTCTGCCGTTTATGGTTCCGAAGCCTGTAATCACCCCGTCTCCGAGAATCTTTTTGTCCTCCAGACCGAAATCATGTATCCTGTGAACGACGAATCTATCGATTTCCTGAAAGGAGCCCTCATCCAGAAGCAGTTCTATCCTCTCCCTTGCTGTCAGTTTTCCTTTTTCGTGCTGCCGTTTTATCCTCTCCGGACCACCCCCCTCCAGGGATTTAAGACGCATTTCCTCCAGCTTTCTGAACTTATCCTCCAGGGACATGGTATAAGTTTAGAGTTCATCACTTCCTGATGCGATGTTGGTTGATTCTCCTGCTGACATAGGGCGGGACATCATCTGCGCATCTGCATCCATGTCGCTTTTCAGCCTGAACCCCACTTTAGAGGTATGGAGCGCATTTTCCGTGCCCTGTAAAATTTTCCCATGCTTATTCTTACTCCCACAGGAGGTCAGGAGTCTCAGGAGGAAAAGATCTACGATGTTCTCATCATAGGAGGCGGTCCTGCGGCTTTCACTGCCGGGATTTATGTGGCCCGCGCCATGAAGGAGGCCATAATCATAGAAAAGGAAGCCCCCGGGGGGCAGGTGGCGGTTTCGGATGTTATAGACAACTTTCCCGGATTCATAGAGATTAAGGGTTCGGAGCTGGCCAACCGGATGATGCAGCATGTTCAGAAGTTTGGCGTTCCCATCGAATTTGCTGAAGTAGTGAAGCTCGTGAAGGAAGACAACCTCTTCGTTGCCCATGCCGCCGATGGGAGGGTTTTCAGGGGAAAGACCGCGATCATCGCAACCGGAGCCACTCCCAGGAAACTGGGTGTTCCCGGTGAAGACAGGTTCTACGGGGCGGGGGTGTCTTACTGCGCGGTGTGCGATGGGCATTTCTTCAGGGATAAGGTGGTGGCTGTTGTGGGTGGAGGGGATTCCGCTTTCACCGAAGCCCTGTATCTTACGGGCATAGTGAAAAAGCTCTATCTGATTCACAGGAGGGAGGGCTTCAGGGCGCAGCCCATCTATGTGGAAGCCCTCAAGAAAAAGCCCAATGTGGAGTTTATTCTCAATACGATAGTGAGGGAGATTCGAGGGGACAGCAGGGTCAACGAGCTTCTGCTCTACGACAGAAAAGAGGATATGGAGTTCACTCTTCCGGTGGATGGGGTCTTCATATACATAGGGATGCTTCCGGCGGTGGAGCCCTTCAGGGAGCTCGAGGGGCTGGAGTACGATGGTCAGGGCTTCATAATCGCTCCCGAGACCACGGAGACGAAGATACCGGGCCTGTTCGTTGCGGGGGATGTAAGGAGCAAGGAGCTGAGGCAGATCGCCACTGCCGTTTCCGATGGGGCTTACGCCGGCACCAAAGCCGTAGAGTATCTGGAGGAACTGGAAAATGCTGAGTCCGGAGGAAGTAGTTGAGAGGGCGAAGAAATGGGCGGAAATCTTTCAGTTTAAGGATGAGAAGAAACCCGTTAAAGGGGTGGTGACTAAAAAGCTGAGGGTGTCGTATCGGGTTTATATTCCGAGGTGGGATGTTGAGGGGCGCCTGATAACGAAGAATAAATTCGAGGAGGGGCAGGAAGTTGAGGTGGTGGTCAGCAGTGCCAACTATGTGACGAAACAGCTTACATTTCGGGAAGCCAACTATGTGATGAAAGAGACCGAAATCCTCAGCAGGATTCTCAGGGCAAAGGAGAGACACCAGCTGATGAGTGCCAGCGTGGTGGGGGTCTCCCACGGAGGACTGATTCTGGATATAATGGGGCAGAGGGGCTATATTCCCCCCTCCCACATCCCGAAGAAGTACGCCGATAAGGTGAGCTCCCTGGTGGGCAAAACAGTGAAGGTCAGGATTTTGAGGGTACGGACCAATAACATACTGGCCTCTCTGCGCACCAGGAACTCCTGAGTACGGACTTCCTTTAAACTTGAATCAGGGCAGTGAAGGGACGGGTTCTCGTTGCATTCTCCGGTGGCCCCGATTCCACCTATCTGCTGTACTATCTGCTGGGAAAGCTGGGCCGGGAGAATGTGGGCATCTGCTATATAAATCACCTTCTGAGGAAATCCGCCCTGCAGGAGGAGAAGAGAACCATCGAGACCGGAAAAAGGCTGGGCATCTTCCACTGCGTCGTGAGGGTCAGGGTTGAAGAGTTTGCCCGCGACAGGGGGCTTTCTATAGAGGAGGCCGGGAGAATTCTTCGCTACAGGATCCTCAGGAGAGTTGCTCTTCGAAATGGATTCCGGTACATCGCCACCGGCCACAACCTGAACGACGCCTTCGAGACCTTCCTCCTCAATTCCATAAAGGGAACCGGTCCCCTGGGTCTGGTGTTGCCTCCCCGCAGGGGGAGAATCGTCAGACCTCTGATTTTA
>JALSOK010000042.1 GCA_026986535.1 Caldifarciminota bacterium | reverse complement strand
CCACAGCCCTCTCCTGATAGACCAGTTTCGCGAAATCGATGCCTTCTATCGTGTGGAGAATCGCTATGGTGCTCGCCCCCATCTCCCTGTACTTCTTTACCCTGTCCAGGTCCTCCGGAGATTCGATGTGCACTATGCTTATGAAATAGTCATCCCCGTCGGAGGGGGCCAGCTTCACATTAATTCTGGCAAGATGCCTCCCCAGGGAGGCGTTGTATTCCCGCAGAAGGGGATTTTTCGCTTCGGCCAGCCTCACCCTGAAGACCATGGGGAAAGTTTAAACGAATTTCCAGAAAGCAGAGTTCCTGCGGTGGATAGCGGATGCGCCTTTATACTTGTAAGCCTTATGATAATGCAAAAGATGAGAGAATACTCCAAGGTTTTCCTGTGGATTCTTGTCATTGCATTTCTCGGATGGCTGGGACTGGATCTGGGGGCCAACCTCACCGGCAGGAATGTGGCTCAGCCCTGGGAAAGGGGAGTCATCGCAAAGGTGGGCGACTTCGAAATCACCTATGACTACTACAATGCCTATCTCCAGAAAGCCCTTTCCGATACAGCCAGGAAGCTGGGAAGGGAATTGACCCAGGATGAGATAGACAGCCTGAGGAATAAGGTTTTCAACAGTCTGGTGGAGGATGTAAGGTGGGGTTTGCTGGCGAGGGACCTCGGCATAACCTTTTCCGATGATGCCATAATAAAAATAATAGCCATGTTTCCTCCGCCGGAGATACTTCAGGATACCCTCTTTTACACTGACGGCAAGTTCGATTTTGCTAAATACCTGAGCCTTCTGAGGACCCCCGAAGCAATACCATTCTTCAGGCTCTACGAAGACCGCCTCAGGCATCAGATACCGAGGGACATAATAAGGTTCTTCCTCGCGGGCATGGGTTCGGTGAGCGATATGGAAGCGAAATATACTTATAACCTGGAGAGGACCAGGATAAAGTTTGCCTATGTGGCCATACCCATAAAGGTGGTTCCGGACAAGGAGGTCAGGTTTACCATAGATGAGCTGAGGGAGTATTATAAGAAGGTAAAGAAGGATTTCTGGCATCCGGAGAGGGCGAGGTTCGAAATCATAAGGGCCTATCTGGTGCCCTCCCAGATAGATACATTCAATGCCAGGGACAGGGCGGAGGCCGTCGTTCAGCAGTTGAAGGAAGGGGTGAAGTTTTCGGATGCCGTGAAGTATTATTCGGATGATATCGCGAGCAAGAGGGATTCGGGACGTCTGGGGACCGTGTTCATCGGGAATCTTCCGGAGGCGTTTCAGAAGGCTCTGTCCGGCGCCAGACCCGGCGAGATAGTGGGGCCTGTGCCTTACGCTGAGGGCTTTTATATCTTCAGGGTGGACAGCGTCAGGGGAGATTCCATCACCCTGCGGCAGATATTCGTCAGGATACGCATATCCGATGAGACGAAGAAGGCTATAAAGGACAGCCTCGAGCGGGCTCTTAAAGAGGATAAGGTTCTGGAGTACGGTTTTCTGGTGGATACTTCGGAGTATATAAACCTCAACTGGCATGTCTTCCCCATGGTGGGCGAGAATTACGAACTCAGCGCATTCGCTCAGAAGGCAAAAGTGGGTGAGTGGAGCAGGCCCATGGAGACCCCCAATTACTATGTGATCTTCAGGCTCATAGAGAGACAGAAGCCCGGTCCTTCAGATTTCGAGGAGGTGGCCGATATGGTCGCGGCCAGATACATCTCCGAGAAGAAGAGAGAGATACTGCGTCCAAAGGTGGAAGAAGTGGCAAAGTATGTGGAGAACGACGATACTGCAGGAATAAGAAAAGTTTTCCCCGACAATCCGGGTGTGAGACTCATGGAAACGGGTTATATTACGAAAGGCGTTGGTATTCCCGGTCTGCCTGTCAACTACAGGGACAGGTTCTTCATGGATGCAATGAATGCTCCTGTTGGTCAGGTACGGATCTTCGAGCACGACTTGGGATTCATCGTATATAAGAAGCTGGATGAGAAGAAGCCCACTGATGAGGAGTTTCAGAAGGTGAAGGGTTTCTTCAAGATTCAGCTTTCCCAGAGGTACATCAATATGCTTATGAATGCTTTCGAAAGCGAGCTTAAGATCCTCTATCCGCTGGAGGATTACAGGGACTATCTTAACCTGAGATGAAGCGATATTTTTTCTTTCTCTTTGTACTGGTTCTGTCTGGAGGGTGCACTTCCCCTCCTCAGAGGTATGCCCTGGGTGGGGAGAGGGAGGTGGTGGTTTTTTATACACCGGAACTGGAGCCGGTTCTCGAATACCTGGATTCGAGTATCAATCTGAAGGTCAGTACTCCCCAGCCGGACAGCCTCTATCACTTCGTTCCTGTGGTTCCTGACAGCTACGATACCTACAGGGGCTATAAGAATCTTTTGATTCTGACATGCGAGGAGTGCGAAAACTATGGGCAATTTTCCGGGATTATAGATGGGAGGAGTGGTCTTCTTACCGCAAGGGGAGTCTATTCCCCCGATGATTATGCCCTCATACTCACTGCCCAGAGCAAAAGGGATCTCATGTATTCCATCAGCAACTTTGCACTTCCCGTGGACAGCCTCCTCAGGGGCAGGATTTACGAGCTTTACAGGAGAAGGGCTTTTTATGTGGGAAGGAATAAGAAGATGGAGGAGAAGGTCCGGCAGAAGTACGGTATAGAAATGGAAATACCTCTGGGATGGTACATCCTGAAGGGAACCGAACTGCAGGACACCATTCTCTTCATGGGCAAGCATAATCCGGACAGATTCTTCTTCGTCTATAAGACGCAATATGACTATCCACTCGATGTGGAAACCCTGCTTCAGCTGAGGGAAAGGATAGCCTCGGTTTACTATCCCGGAGACTATGTGCTCAGGGACTATGTGGTGCAGGACAGGATGTACGGGGTGGACAGGGGGGTGTGCTTCTATTCTGTGTGGCAGAATGATAAAGAGGTCGCGGGCGGACCGGTGAAGACCTGTGCCTATTACGATGGGAATTACTTCGTCATGTACGATATAGCGGTGTTCGCCCCCCGGAAGGAAGATAAGCTCCAGTACATCCTCAGGGCCGAGACCATTATAAGAACCCTTAAAATCATCCGGTAAGGTTTTCCTGATTCCTGCCTTTTTCTTTAAACTTATCCCCATGAGGCTGTCGGTACCTGTGAGCTTATTTATACCGGTTTTTCTGTCTGCTACAGTCCTGCCCTCCGGATTTATCGAGAACAGGGGGCAGGTGGATGGGGATGTGCTCTTTTATACTCTGAGCGGTGTCAGGGTCCATGCCGATGGGAGGATTTCGTACGGGGATGTGGAGCTCCGTATTCCCGGATTCTCCCGCGCCAGGCTTAAGGGGGAGGGGAGCGGGTCCCGTATCAGTATTCTGTCGGGTTCCGCTTACAGGAACATGGAGGTTTACGACAGGATCGTTCTGGAGGGTATTCATCCGAACATCGATCTGGTTATAACTTCCCTCGGGAACTCCGTGGAGTTCCAGTGGTTTGTACATCCCGGCGGGAATGTGGATGATGCGGGGTTGGAGATTCTGAGGGGTGAGCCCTCTTTCTCCCGGGTAAATGCCTTTCAGGGTGTGGAATCTATACCGGTGTCTGTTGTGAGGGATGGTAACTTCATTCGATTCGGGGTCGGGAATTACGATGCCGACAGAACCCTCGTGATAGACCCCATCGCTTTCATTTCCAACGACATCTACGAGCATGCGTACGGGTTGAATGTGGATGATCTGGGGACGGTGTATGTTACCGGGTATGTTTCCAGCGTTTCCGGAATGGGAGACTGGGACATCTTCGTGTCAAGGTTGAGCCCCGACCTCTCCAGCCTTCTGTCCACCGCCATCATCTATGGGGACACGGGATATTACGACATAGGCTTCTCCCTGGACTTCGATGATTCGGGAAATGTCTATCTTGCGGGCTGGACATTCGATACGACGGGCAGCTTTGGCCGGAATGTTTCGGTTTACGGGACGCGGGGGCTCGTCGATGCTTTCGTTATGAAGCTCACGCCCACCCTGGACTCCATCATATCCACTGCCATAATAACTTCCCCTTCGATGGATCAGGCCTTTTCGGTTTACTACAGGAACGATACGGTATATGTGGGGGGAATTGCATCGGATGCTGATAATTTTTCCGATTTCAGAACCATATTCGGGGCCCATGGGGGGACCTATGATTTGAACAGTTTCGTCAGTGCCCTTTCGGGGGATCTTTCGGTTCACTATAACACGGCTATCGTTGCTTCCCCCTCGGGCGATTTCGCCGAGGGGATATATGTGGGGGGCGAGAATGTTTATGTTTTCGGATACACATTCGACCCACTCAACTTTTCTTCGGATAGAACCGTGTATGGCACCACCGGAAATGGAGATGCTTTCGTCAGTGTCCTGAGCGCTGACCTTTCTTCGCATCTGGGGAGCATTATACTGGCTTCCGACAGCCTGGATATTGCAAGGGGCGTTCTGGAGCTTGACACGGCGTCCTTCGTGGTTGCGGGCATCACGGGTTATGCTCAGGGGTTTTCCTCGGACAGGAGAGTGCAGGGGATTGCCGGTGGAGATGACATATTCGTGACCCTGCTGGACGGATCGTTCGCTCCGGTCAATACGCTCGTTGTGGCTTCTCCCTCTGCGGATGGGATCGCGTACGGGTCTGACAGGTCTCTGGCTTCTGTCGATGGTAAGATAGTCCTTTACGGATACTCCGACTATATCACCGCCCTTGGTGGGAATATCGAGAGGAACATGTGCGGCACTGGAGGAAGCGGTGATGCAGTTCTGCTCTGGATAAATGCATCTGTTGATTCTGCATTAGCCCTCAGTGTTCCAACGGGAAATGGGAATGATGACCCGTCGGGGGATATGGTCTTTAAAAGCCCCTACATTTATTTTGCCGGTAGTATATCGAACTCATACGATGCCGCCACATATTACGGTCCCTCCTACTCCTATGGAGTTCAGGATGATTCCGATGTATTTGCCGGTTATGTGGATGACGCATGTTTTCCCGTGTCCACTTTCGAGACCGCTTCCATTCCCGTGGAAGTTATGGGGAATGTGGTTTATGTCTCTGTGCACGAACCTGGATATGTGGGGCTGGAAGTCTATTCGCCCTCGGGGAGAAGGGTGCAGTCGTACAGCGCAGGATTTTTGCTCCCTGGTCGTTACTCCTTCAGGATGAATCTGCCTTCGGGGGCATATCTTCTGAAGATTCGGATTGGTGATGAACTCATGAAGCTCAAGGTCGTCTTTTAGGGCCGGTGTCGCCGGCCTCCATTATTTACCTTCTGAATAGGAAATGTATTTCAGTATCAGACGACGGTCAACTATGAGTGAATGATTTATTTAAAAAACCTCGAATTTTTTGCGTTCTGCCGGCTTATAATTTGCCCTTCTCTTACCGGATTAAACGGTTGTGGCATTTAATTTTCGAGCCTTTTTGTAAAAAATTAATAAAACACATACCCACTTACTTTAAAATTTTGAAAAAGCATATCGATTGCAAAAAGGAGGCGTGAAAGATGGATGCACTGGTGCTTTCGAGGTTGCAGTTTGCAATGGCATCGATGTTCCATTTTCTCTTCGTCCCCCTGACGCTGGGGCTGGTGATTTTAGTGGCCATATTCGAGCTTCTGTACATAAGGACGGGGGACGAAGATTATAAGACTGCCGCCAAGTTCTGGGGCAAGCTCTTCCTGATCAATTTTGCTCTCGGTGTGGTGACCGGGATTACTCTGGAATTTCAGTTCGGTACCAACTGGCGCTACTATTCGGAATTCATGGGCGACATCTTCGGCTCCCTTCTGGCAATCGAGGCGACTCTGGCCTTCTTCCTGGAATCCACCTTTATCGCTGTGTGGTTCTTCGGGTGGGACAAGCTGTCCAAGAAGATGCACAATCTCGCCATCTGGCTCGTGGCCCTCGGATCCAATGTCTCTGCATTCTGGATTCTGACCGCCAATGCATGGATGCAGCATCCTGTGGGATACAGGATCAACCAGGAGCTGGGAAGGGCGGAGCTCACCAACTTCTGGGCAGTGATTACCAACTCCTATGCGTTTCATGAACTGCTTCATACCCTTTCTGCTTCCTATGTGCTGGCTGGATTCTTCGTTCTGGGCATAAGTGCATATCATCTCCTGAAGAAGAGCCATGTGGACTTCTTCAAAAAGAGCTTCAGGGTCGCTGCCGTATGGAGTGCTTTCTGGACAATTTTCCTCATAGTCCATAGCCACTTTCAGGCTTCCGATGTGGCAGAGAAGCAGCCGGAGAAGCTGGCGGCGATGGAGGCTCTCTGGGAGACGCAGAATGGGGCTCCATGGGTGGTGTTTGCAATAGTGGATGAGGCCAACGAGAGGAATGTGGCGGAGATTCTGCCCATACCCAGGGCCCTGAGCCTTCTTTCCTACCATGATCCCAATGCCCCCGTCAAGGGCCTCAAGGAGTGGCCCAGGGATGAAAGGCCTCCGGTATCCGTCACCTTTTACTCCTTCAGGCTGATGGTCTTCATCGGTCTGTGGCTTCTTTTCATGGCCATCTGGGCCTATGTGAAGAGGAATGAGCCCGAAAATCATCCGAAACTCCTGAAACTGCTCCTGTGGACCATACCTCTGCCGTATCTGGCCATACAGTTCGGATGGCTGGTGACGGAGATGGGTCGTCAGCCCTGGATAGTTTATCGGGTGATGAGGGTTTCTGAGGCTGTATCTCCCGTTCCGGTAAGCTTTATCTGGATCAGCTTCATTTCCCTGCTGGTTCTCTATGCACTGCTGGGAGCAGTGGATTTCTATCTGCTTGCTAAGAATGCAAAACTTGGCCCCGATGCCGTTAAATAAGGAGGTTTAAAATGGAAGGGAATATTTTTCAGGTAATATGGTTTGTTCTGTGGGGCCTTCTGTGGGCCATGTACTTTGTCCTGGATGGGTTCGACCTCGGTGTGGGGATGTTGCTTCCGTTTACCGCAAAGGATGAGCGGGAGAAGAAGTTTGCCTATACTGCCATAGGTCCTTTCTGGGATGCAAACGAGGTATGGCTCATCACGGCAGGTGGTGCCACATTCGCCGCATTTCCGAAGACCTATGCCGTTATGTTCAGTGCCCTCTACCTTCCCCTTATGCTCATTCTCATTGCCCTTATCATAAGGGGAGTGGCACTGGAATTTCGCAATAAGGTGGAGAGCGAAACCTGGAAGAAAGTCTGGGATTGGCTCTTCTTCATAGGGAGCCTTGTGCCCCCATTCCTCCTGGGAGTTGCATTCG
The DNA here is from genome assembly GCA_026986535.1 of Caldifarciminota bacterium. Lineage (GTDB taxonomy): Bacteria > Hydrothermota > Hydrothermia > LBFQ01 > DSFT01 > S143-66. Next base: position 8,662 of record JALSOK010000042.1, on the reverse strand, counting down.
GCAACATATTCAAGGGTATTCCCATAGACGCAGATGGCATCTTTCAGGGCAGTATCCTGAGCCTGTTCAACATATACGGGATTCTGACGGGAATACTGTTCATCTTCTTCTTCCTCGTCCACGGGGCAATCTGGCTCTCCATACGACTGCCCGATAAGCAGATGAGGGAGAAGTACGCCGCCATAGCCGGCAGGCTGTGGTGGGGCGAGCTGATTGTGGCCGTTATATTCCTGCTTGCCACCTTCATATTCACAGACCTCTGGAACAATTACTTCAGGTATATGTGGCTCTGGATAGTGCCTCTTCTTACGGTAATCTCTCTCCTCCTCATTCCCTACTTCCTCAGGCAGGGGTCTTACTGGAAGGCCTGGTTTGCATCTGCCGGAACCATCTTCTTTGCCACATTCTTCGGTATAGGGGGGCTTTACCCCAGGATGTTCCCCTCTTCCATCGACCCCTCCTACAGTCTGACTCTGTATAACTCCTCTTCGAGCCTTCTGACTCTCCAGATCATGACGCTGGTGGTGGTGATATTCGTTCCCATCGTCCTGGCCTATACATTCTGGGTGTATAAGACCTTTGGGAGCGAGATAGCAGCAACTGAGGAGTACTGATAGTTCCGGGGCCTTTCCGGCCCCTTTTGTATAGGTCGTTTTTACTTTTATTTTCAAATTTTCCATTTTCGTACTCGTTAAATCGGTTTTAGGTATATTCCTTACCAAAAAAATCATGTTTATCCCCTTTAAAATTTAGCAGAGAATAAAGGAGGTGCCTATGAAAAAGGTGCTCATCTTGGGAGGAGGCTCTGGAGGCCTCGTTGCGAGCGTAAAGCTGGCAAAAATTTTCAGGGATAAAGATGATGTTGAGATTACGGTTATCGACAGGAACCCTTACCACGAATTCCAGCCCAGTTATCCGTGGGTGGCATTTGGATTCAAGGATTCCGATGATATCCGAAGACCTTTGGAATGGCTTTCCAACTGGGGCGTGAAGTTCGTGAACGATGAGATAACGGAGATACTCCCTTCCAGGCAGAAGGTGAAGACCAGGAACGGGGAGTTCGATTACGATTTTCTCATAGTTTCCCTGGGTGCCGCGATGGATCCCGATGGCATTCCCGGTTATAAAGAGGTTGCTCATCACCCGTGGTCCCTCGACGGGGCACTGAAGCTCAGGAAAGCCCTCCTGAACTTCAAGGGCGGAAAAGTGCTCATCGGGGCTCCCGGTCCCTACTATAAGTGTCCTCCGGCTCCCTACGAGGTGGCTGGCCAGCTGGATTTCGTATTTCGCTCTAAGTATATGAGAAAGGATACGGAGATAGAGATCTTCCACCTGACTCCCGGACCCCTTTCCAATATGGGTCCCGCCATCAGCTCCGAGATCATGGATATACTCAACAACAAGGGTATAAAGTTCACCGGGGGATTCGAGCTGGATAGGATAGACCCGCAGGGCAGGACTGTTCATTCGAAGGACGGCAGGTCCATCAAGTTCGATCTCCTCATAATGCCCCCTCTCCACAAGCCCAACCCCGTGGTTGCGAAGAGCGAACTGGCTGGGCCGAAGGGGTGGGCCCCTATAGATCCCGAAACCTTCCGCTCCCTCAAGTATCCCCACAATGTCTGGATCATAGGTGATGGTGCCAATGCGGTTATCAACCTGCCTCCTGCCGGAGTGGTGGCCCATTTCCAGGCCGAATATGTGGCGAATCAGGTGGCGGGCGAGATAAGGGGCGGATACGAAGGGGACAGCTTCTCACCGGATGCCATGTGCATAATGGACTTCGGCGATGATGCGATACTGCCCATGTGCGAATTCTCCAGGTTCTACAAGGATCTCTCCGGACCACCATCGTGCGGTGTGATAGCCAGGAGCAAAGCTGTCAGGCTGGCAAAATTTGCATTCGAAGTTCTGTGGTTCTCCATGTATCTGCCCAAGTGAAGGAGGTGTATCATGGCAATGACCGAGAAGGAAAGAAAGGAAAAGGCCCTCGAGAGGCTGATGGACCTCGCTGCCAAGTGGCAGGAGGAGGGTATTATAGATTTTCTCGAAGGAATGACCGATATCGCAATGGATTCCCTCTCTTATATGACGGACCCCAAGTTTCTGAAGATGCTTACCAATCTCATGTACTTTGCCGGTCTGCTTTCCAAAGTGGATCCCACTATGATTTATGTAATGGTCGGAAACTTCGGTAAGGAGCTGGAAAAGCAGATGACAATGGAAACTTTCAGGAATCCCCCGAAGGTGGGTCTGTTTGGACTTCTGGGCAAGATGAACGATCCGGACATACAGAGGGCCCTTGGATTCCTCTTCCTCATGCTCAAGGCTTTCGGAAAGTCCATAGAGGAGAGCGCCAATACCTTTGTTCCCATGATGGAGCAGATGGAAAAGCAGTTCGAACAGATGAAGAAGGCCAGGAAGGAAGCCGGTCTGGAGGTCGATTAGGCTATCTTCTTTTTTCCCCGCCTGCGGGCGGGGTATTCCGTTTAAAATTTTTACACCTTGACAGGAAAAATCCTGAGGGAAGCCGGTAAATTCTTTCTCATCCTGTATCTTCTGCTCTTCCTCGTCAGGTCGATTTCCTTTCGATATGTTTACTCTTCCACGATTGCCGTAACGGGATGGAATGCGGATGCCTTCCTCTGGAGCTTCGTGGGCAGGTTCCTCGCAGAGAACGGACTGGACTGGCAGAAGCTCTCCTCCCTCTTCGATGGATATTTCTCTCCAACCCTCTCCGGTGCGCCGTTTCAGGGCCTCTTTGCACCCCTGTATACCCTCATCGTTTTTCTGGTTTTCAGGGCCGGAGGAGATATAGATGTGGTGCGCTTCCTTTCCATTCTGGCCTATGCCTTTTCGTTTCCCGTTATGGATAGAATCCTGAAACTTCTGGGGTTCAGGCCTGCTGTCAGATGGCTGGTGCTCCTGGGCATATTCTTCAATATCTACACCCTCTCCCTTTCCTTCAAGATTCGTCCCGATAATTTTGCATTCCTTGCGATTCTCCTTTCCACATATCTTGCACTGCGGGGGAGGGGGATGATGTCGGGTCTTCTGTTCTCTGCCTCGGTGCTCGGGTTCAAAGTGCAGATGGCCCTGTGGGGCTATATGATTGCGTATTTCATTCTGTGGAGGCATGGATGGAGGCAGTTGCTCACATTCCTGCTCACTGTGTCTGTGTTCGTTGCCCTTTATCTGCCGTACTATCTCTGGATTTCGGGTCATCTTCCGGAGCTGTCTGCTCATCTGTCCCATTATAACCTCGTGCCCCTGAACAGGGCCTTCGCATCTATACCGTCGTGGTCCATTCTCCACTTCGTCGGACTGTTTGGCCTTGGCCTTCTGGCTCTGCTGTATATCGGGGGGTGGATTCCTGTGTCCCGATTCCTTTTGAAGATGAAAGGGGAAATGATTCCCATGCCCTTTCCTGCCCGCAGTCATCTTCCCAATTTCATACTCGATCTGGGGTACGGATACCTGTGGGAAGTGGCCCGCAGATTGAAATATAAACCTTCCAGGATTCTCTTTCTGGTGTTCCTGTCCCTGGTCATGATTGTTCATGTATCTTCTGGACTTCGATTCTCCATTGCGGACCACAGGGATACTGCTGTGGAAGACAGGTTTCTCGAGAAAATCCATGAATATTCGAAGAGGGGTAAGGTCTGCTCCTTCCGTTCTTCCAGAACAAGTTTCTACATACCGGTTCCCTATCTGTCCCTCTTTTACAGGAGTGTAAATCTGGATGATAATCCCCTCCGGGAGCCCGAAGAAACTTACATAAAAGAGAGGAGTTGCGATTATCTGGCCTTTATCTATTACGGTCCCCGGCCCGTGGATGTTCTTGGAAATCGAATCGAGAGCAGGGAGCTCGTAATAATGGATGCTAACGGGAGAATCGTGTACAGGGACAGGTGGACAGGCAGGTATCCGGGAAACTTGCCCTTCGGGAAATTCCTGTTCTTCTTCGGTGGACTCGTAATCTTCATGGTGCTCCTGTGGGAGGTTATGGGAACGGTTTATCCCCTGAGGATACCCGGAGGATAAATCGCTGGATTTAAACTTTTTCTATGAATGTTTCCATGTGGATAAAGGCCCTCAGGATAATTCCCAGAATCAGTAAAGAAGAATGGGAAAAGCTGGATATTATATCCAGGTGGTTGATCGCAACCCGTTCCGCTGTTTTCGTCATGACTTTCCTCTCGGCTGCGATAGGGGGAATCCTGGCTTTTAAGGATGGGAAGTTCGACTTCGTCCTGTGGCTTCTGACGACAGCAGGTCTCATACTGGCGCACGCCACCAACAACCTGATAAACGATTATACCGATTACATTAAGGGGGTGGATCACGATAATTACTTCCGCGCCCAGTACGGACCCCAGCCCCTCGAACACGGCCTCATGACGAAGAGGCAGCTCATAACATACATAGTGGTGACGGGTCTCCTGGCTCTGGCTATAGGTATATACCTGGTTTACCTGAGGGGAACCCTTGCCCTTATTCTGCTGGCGCTGGGTGCCTTCTTCGTTCTGTTCTACACATATCCCCTCAAGTATATCGGGCTGGGAGAAGTGGCTGTCCTTATCGTATGGGGTCCCCTGATGGTCGGTGGCACATACTATGTGATAACCGGTGAGTGGAACTGGAATGTTGTGATAGCGAGTCTTCCCTATGCCCTCGGAGTGACCGCAGTTCTTTTTGGCAAACATATAGACAAGTACGAGGATGACAGGAAGAAAGGCATAAGGACCCTCCCGGTGATACTGGGAGAGAAGGGGGCCAGGATGACGGTACTCGGCATGTTGATTCTGCAGTATGTATCCGTCATATACCTCGTGCTTACGGGATTCTTTACTCCCTTCATGTTGATCGTTCTCCTGGCCATACCGGTCTTCATAAAGGTCTGGAAAGCCTATACCAATCCGAAGCCGGAGTCTCCCCCCGAGGGGTATCCCCCCGAGGCATGGCCCCTCTGGTATGTGGCTCTGGCCTTCTGGCACAACAGGAGATTCGGAACCCTGTATCTGATTGGCCTCATCATAGAGGCTGTACTTCAGAGGTACTTCATCTGAGGGGCCCGTCCCCTCTTTTTAATTTCGCAGGTGAACCCTCTTTTTCAGGCGGTAGATGGTGATCGTCCGGCCCTTTCCTTCGATGGATTCCACATCCGGATGGGTCAGTCCCGCGCCGCATACCTCATTGTAGTAGTCGATGGAGCTCGTTTTAATGTCTGAGTCGCACACCACATGAGTAAAACCTGCCCTGAAGGCGGCATCTTTGAATTCATCCAGCTGGGAGATTATGTAGTGGGACGCCCATGCGGGCACTCCCAGAGCCGGAAGGTATGCTCCCTCGCTTTCGTAGAGGGTCAGGAACCAGCCTTCCTTTCCCTTCTGGGCTTTGAGTACTTCCATATCACCGGGGTTGAGGGCCACTCTCGAGTGAATTGCGACCATAAAGAGGAGGGACAGGGGTACGAGTCCGGGTATGAGGAATCTGAACCTGCTTATGAGGTAATGGATACCCATGGCCGCCGGTGGTAGCATCAGGAGTATCATTCGGGACAGGTACATGCTTTTGGGGAAGTTGATGGGGATGTGGGATCGGGCGGCAAGGTAGGAGATAAGACCTGCCGCTATGGATAATGCTATACCCCACACCGGTATGGAGCAGTTTTTCCGGTACCTGTATCCCTCGATGGACAGGAACAGTATCAATGCAACGATTACGGCCGACTTGGGGAAGGTGGATATTACGAAGGAGTCCAGCGTTTTCATCTCCGATGGAGACATGGATAAGGAATACTTCAGTATGAGGAAGTACTGGGGCAGGAGCAGAAGCATGGGAGTGAAGTAAAGCAGTCTCTTCCATTCCTTCCTGTGTTGCACCAGGTACACGAGAAAGGGAATCATCGTGGGAATGAAATGGATGGAGAATGCCCCTGTCCAGTATAGGGCCGATTCTCTCATGGGCTTTCTGTATGCAAGTAATCCCATGGATATGGCGGCAACAGTGGGAAACCCTCCCCACCTCAGGTATGTCATGGGATATGGGAGCAGAAGGGTAGTCAGGAGGGATACAGCGGGATTTCCCGTCCATCTGTACAGGGCCCAGAATAGAAGCCCCCAGAATATGTAAACGGTTGCCACAGTAGAATCCATGGGTGTTAATCCGGAGAGGAAACTCAGTCCGGCTGATATGAAGTGGAAACCGATGTTAAAAGCACCGAAACCTTCTATGCCAAAGGGATAGTACTGGCTGGAGAATCCATTATGGATTGTTATGGTGGCTGTAGAATAGGTGTGCATTATGAAATCCCGTCCGTATGGATAGGTAAAGGGAATCGTTGGAATGTATCGGAGGAGTATGGACAGAAGGAAGAAGAGCACGGGAATTGCCGAACGGGATTTCTTTTCCGATTTTACCAGTATCGAATACAGGAGCCACAGGGTGCCTGTGAATGAAAGGAGCAGAACGGTTTGCCTGTAAAATCCCGGAGTAAGCCATCCTGTGATGCTCCACAGTGCGAGGGATGCCGCGATCGATTCTCCGAATCCAGCTCCTCTTTTCCGGTTTAACAATCTGAGGAGCAGATTCCCTGTTCCGTAGAAATATCCCGGCAGTAGTAGGATGCCCGGATTCATGGTCAAATTTTAGATTGATTCACGGAGAGTTCCACGGGAGCGGATGTGAGCCCTCCGGTGCCTTCTATTCCCTTATACTTTCTGGCCATCCGTTTACAGGAGGACCGGACCATTAAGAAGGAAGGAGTAATAAGGTTTTCGTACGAGTGCGTGGGCAGGAGGAGGCATTATCCTGACCATGAAAAACGCCTGATTTCCCTTCGCAACTGGCTCCGTGCCCTCCGTCTGATTGGACAGGAGGGGGGAGTGGGCTATGGAAATGTGAGCATAAGGACCCCTGCCGGAACTTTCCTCATCACTGCCAGTCAGACCGGACACAGGGAGGATATTTCTTCCGGGGAGCTGGTGGAGATTATCCATTATGATTTTCTGGAAAGCTTCGTAAGGTGCGCGGGTGCAGGTCCTCCCTCTTCCGAGACCCTGACCCATGCGGCAGTTTATGATGCCAGCCCCCGTGCAGGGTGCGTTGCCCATGTTCATTCCGCTGAACTGTGGAAGAGGATGTACGGGCGGGTTCCCACCACTTCTCCCGATGCTCTGTATGGTACTCCACAGCTGGCTCTCGGCATAAGGGACATCGTTTCTTCCTCGAATGGACTTCCCGAAATCCTGGTTCTGGGAGGACACAGGGATGGGCTCCTTCTGGTGGGTCGTGGGTGCGGGGATGTAAGGGATGTCGTCTCTGCAATTTTCCCCTTTCCACCGGTTTAAGATTTTCGCACATGCAGAAGCCCGAGGAATTTCATGTACGCCTTGATAAGGTAAAGAGGCTCCGCGAGAGGGGTATAGAGCCCTATGCATACAGGTTCGACAGGACCCACAGTGCGCGCCGTATAAAGGAGAATTTTGAGGACTTAGAAGGGAAGGAGGTCAGGTTTGCGGGCAGGATCATTGCGAAGCGCATTATGGGAAAGAGCCTGTTCGCCACCCTGAGGGATGAGAGCGACGACATACAGATATACATCAGGAAGGGGGAGACGGAGAATCCCTTCGAAGATGAGACGGCCAATGTGGCCAAGGCATTCGACAGGTACTTCGACATAGGGGACATAATCGGAGTGGAGGGGACCGTCTTTAAGACCAGGACAGGGGAGATAACGATACTGGTCAGAAGATTCCAGATGCTCACAAAGGGACTCCTGCCCCTTCCGGATAAGTGGCATGGGGTGAGGGATCCGGAACTCCAGTACCGGCAGAGGTATGTGCACCTGATGACCGACAGGGAGGCACTGGAGCGGTTCAGGAAGAGGGCTCTTCTCATGAAGGCGGTGAGGGAATTCTTCGAGGGGGAGGGCTTTATGGAGCTGGATACCCCCACGCTGCAGCCTGTGTACGGAGGGGCCACAGCCACACCATTCGAGACCTACTCCAGGGCGCTGGACACGAAGCTCTATCTTCGAATTGCGAACGAACTGTACCTTAAGAGGCTTCTTGTAGGGGGATTCGAGAAGGTGTACGAGATAGTCAAGAACTTTCGCAACGAGGGTATAGACAGGACCCACTATCCGGAGTTCCTTGCGATGGAGGCCTATGCTGCCTACTGGGACTACCATGACATGATGGAACTGGCACAGAGGTTTCTCAACTTTCTGGTGCGCAGGGTGTTCGAAACGGAGGAACTGGAGTATCGGGGGCAGAAGATAAGTTTCAAACTTCCATTCAGGCGCATCTCATTTCTGGATGAACTCTCCCGTGTTTTGGGGAAGGATGTGGAAGCTCTGTCCGAGCAGGAGCTTCGCTCCATAGCGCAGGAGAGGGGGGTGAAAGTGGGAAAGGATGCCCACAGGTGGAAGATCATAGACAAGCTCTTTGACCATCTGGTGGGGGAGAAGCTCATAAATCCTACGATAGTCATGGACCATCCGATAGCCATATCTCCATTTGCCAAGAGGCATCGGGAGAAGGAAGGCAGGGTGGAGAGATTCGAGATTTACCTGGCGGGGATGGAGGTGGCCAATGCATTTTCGGAGCTTAACGATCCCATAGAGCAGAGGAAGAGATTCGAAGAGCAATTGGAGATG
>JALSOK010000041.1 GCA_026986535.1 Caldifarciminota bacterium | reverse complement strand
CTATGCCCCCCGAGAGGACCATGTATCCGCCCAGAGCGTAGGGTCTGGAGGGGAATCTGTATCCTACGAATGTGGCCCCTGTCCCCTCGTAGAGCAGTCCCATCGAAAGGTACATCTCCCTTTCCCCCCTCCCCACTCCGGCGGGATTCCACAGGATGGCTCTGGCTCCGCTTTCCAGGGACACTGTAGAGGTTCCCATCGCAAGGGAGCGGGCATCCATATCCACCCTGAATATTTCCCCCGAGTAGGGAAGGAAGGCGCTGAGCAGAAACATGTGGTTTTAAGTTTAAACGAAGGGGAGACCCCCTTCAACCGATGGTCGCTTTCAGTTCCAGAACGCCGTCTGCTATCCGGATATTTTCTATCTTCACGGGAATGGGGAGGCTCTCCGTATCCAATATGATTTTGCCTTCTTCCATCCTCCATCCCTTTCCAGAGAGATTCAAACTGGAGGCCATCTGTGCAATACCACCCTCCACATCCAGTTCTATTCTGTTCTCTGAAACGCCGGACAGCCTCAATCCCACCTTCACCGGCACGAACCCGTACTTCACCCTGAGGAGAATCCGGTCCTCTTCGGGGAATCTGACTTCCTCTATGGACAGCCCCTTTACGAGCTTTCTGGCCAGAAGGCCTGCTTCCTCTTCGGTTATTCGGAGCAGCATACCTTACTCCACCACCATTTCCACCTTTACCGTGGACTTGAGATAGTCGGCTGCTTTCTTCAGTCTGGTGAGATATACCAGCCTGTCGTACTGCTTCCTCTTCTTCGCCTGCTTGATGTAGGCATCGGGATTCTTTTCTCCGATGAACTTCAGGTATTCCCTGACATCCTCTTCGCTCACCTCTATGTTCCTCTCCTTTGCAAGTGCATCCAGAATCAGTTCCCTTGCCACCAGCTGCTGGGCATAGGCTATGAGTTGCTTCTGGAAGTTCTCCTTTTCTTCTTCGCTCTCGAACTGGGGAATCTGGACCTGCTGGAGGAGGTTTCTGTAGGCGTTCTCCACGAAGGTGGGAGGCGTTTCGAACGGATACATCTCGTAAATCCTGTTTATGATTTCCATTTCGAATTCCTCTTCGCTGCGCCTCCTGGCATCCTCTTCGAGCTGTTTTCTTATCTGCTCCTGCATCTCCTTGAGGGATGTGTATCCGTGCAGCTGGGCAAAGTGGTCATCCAGCTCCGGCAGTTTCTCTTCCAGCACTTTCGTAATCTTGAAGACCTGTTTGCTCCCATCGTCGAATGTTAGCTCCACTGTGTCCCCCACCTTCTTTCCCTCCAGAAGGTCGTATAGCCTTTCGTCCAGTTCATCCTTTTTGTACTCGATTCTCACGGGGGAGGAGTCCACCAGTTTTCCGTCTTTATCGTACTCCTCCATATCGGCGATGACTATGTCCCCCTCCTGAATGCCCCTGTCCTTAACCTCCACATATTCTGCAAGCTTCTTCCTCAGTTCTTCTATATAGTTGGCGACATCGATGTCGCTTATCTTGTAAATCTTCTTCTTCGCCTCTATGGATGTGAGGTCTGGAATTTCTATCTTCGGAACCACTTCGAATTCCACCAGAACCTCGTAGCCCTTATCGGTCTGGTCTATGGATTTTATGCGGATTTCCGAGATTATCTCGGCTTCGGGGAAGGTCTCCTTCACCCTGTCCTTTATCGCATCTTTGAGGGCCTCTCCCAGGATTTCGTCCCTGTATCTCTGCTTAACGATGGATGCGGGGGCCTTTCCGGGCCTGAATCCGGGAATCCGGACCCTGCGGGCATATCGCTTTGCGATCCTGTCCTCGTACTTTTCCAGTTCAGCTTTGGATATCTCTATCCTGGCTTCTCTGATGGCCTTCCTTTCCTCGGGAATGGCTGCCATTATCGGAACCTCCTGACTTTTGGACAATTTTAAAGTGGCACGATTCGAAAATTCCGGTGTACTTTTAAGGACAGGGGTGAGTGCTTCCGGGCATCCATATTCTAATGCTATGAGTTCCTTTCGTTTTGGGTGGTGCTGGATTTTTGCCCCGGGAAGCGGGATTTATATAGGCCGGTACCCACAGGGGAACTATGGGGAAACTTTCTAAAAATCAAATAACAGGGAGGGGTAATGGATAGCCGGGTGTGGGGGATAGTGAAAGCAGGTGTTTATGTTATTGTCCTTCTGGCTGCTATCTTCCTGCACCTGGTGGAGGATGACTATTCTGGTCTTCTGGACCTCGTCATATCCCTGTACCCTCTCACCATGAAGCCTTCCCCTCATCAGAATGGTAAAGGGGAGGGCTGAGTCCCCTCCCCGACTTATTTATAGCTTCTGTAGATCGTGTTGCAGGTTCGTGGGTTGAATTCATGGACGGTATTTTTAAAGCGCTCTCGCTGATTTTCATTGACACGGATTGAGGGTTTACTTTAGCATTTTCGAGGTAGAGTGGCCATGAGTATCCCCTGCATTAAGGGAAAGGACCTGCTGATTATACACCACAGATTCCCTCCAGAAATCCGATTCGAGGGGCTCATTATCGACCTCGAAACCACATCCACCCGACCCGAGAACGGGGAAATCGTGAACTTCGGTGTGGTCATGGGCAATCTTCTGGTGACCATTTCCCGCAGGAGGACCACTCCCCTTCAGGACTTCCATCTGACCCTCAGGTGCTTCCTGGAAGAGGCGCAGAGAAGAAAATACAGGACCTTCGCCTACAATTCATCCTTCGAGTCCATGTGGCTCATGGATAAGGTGAAGTGGGATGGGAATATAACGGACCTTATGGAGACCCCCAGAAAAATAAGCGACAGGATAAGGGACAATATGGGGGAGCACAAGTACCCGAAACTGCGGGAGCTCATCTACCCCCGATTCTTCTTCGTATTCGGCATAAAGAAGTGGGACATAGATGCATCTCTGGTCAGGAGGAAGTGGGAGGAGCATCTGAGGACGGGAAAGGATGCCCCCATTCGGTGGATTGCCCATCACAATCTCCTGGACCTGATTTCCGAGCTGGAAATAATGCTCTGGCAGGACATTCTCGAAAGGATTTACAGGAATTTCGACAGGGCGGTCCGCTTCATGGAGTTCAGGTGCGATGTGTGCGGCAGAAAAGTCCCCCAGAAGGACCTGGTTTCTGTCACATACCTTCGCCCCAAATCCCCTGGACGGGGCTATCAGTTCGTGGAGAAGGCGGTGTGCAGGGAATGTATGGAGGGAATAGCCGATTGAGTTTCCTTAAGATTTCAGCGTGATAGAAGCCCTCTTCACAACCCCCATAGGGCTGGAGGAGGTGGCCTCAGAAGACCTGGGGGATCACGCTGTGGTTGCGGCAGAGAGGGGAAGGGGATGGGTCAGGGGCATGGTGGAAGACGAAATCCACCTGGCCCGCGTCGTGTATTCAGCCCGGGGCATCAGCAGAGGTATTTTGCTACTGCGGGAGGCCGCTGTTGAGTCCCTCGAGGACATTTCTCAGGTGGTGGCCTCCATAGACTGGAGGGATTTTATCCCCCCAAATTCGACCTTTGCATGCAGGAGCAGCAGGATGGGGGAGCATCCCTTCACCCGCATGGACATGGAGAGGATATCGGGAGCGTCCATAATAGCATCTCTTCCCTACAGGCCCCGGGTGAATCTGGAGTCCCCGGATGTTCTGGTAAGGGTGAACCTGTACGGAGACCGACTGTTCGTGGGGGTGGATTTCACGGGCCCCGTGTCCATGGACAGGCGCAGGTACAGGCTGTTCAATCACAGGGCGGCTCTCAATCCGGTAATCGCCAGCCTGATGGTAAGAATTGCACTCGATAAGACGGATGGAAGGCGGATTCTGGATCCCTTTACCGGGGGCGGAACCATACTGATAGAGGCGTGCCACCGCATGAGAAGTGTGCCTGCGGGTTATTTCAGGAAAGGGGAGATGGGATTTCTCAGACTGCCCTTCCTGAAGCATGTTAACTGGAAGGCCCTATTTGATGAATGGGATTCTTCCATCAGGTGGGGCGAAAGGGGGTGCCTGGTTGGGATGGATATTTCCCCTGTATCTATCGGTGGAGCGAGATTAAACAGCAGAAGGGCGGAGGCGGATGATTGCCTTCACCTGAGGCTGGCCGACTTCACCCGGTTCGACTGCATGGAGGAACGATTCGACGCCATCGTTACAAATCCGCCCTATGGAATAAGGATGGGGAGCCTGGTGAAGGCAAAGAAGGTGCACAGGTATCTGTTTTCGCGGGGCGGGGAATATCTATCGGAGGGTGGAGTCATGGTGGTGATCACGCCCCACCGCTCCCTCGTAAGGGGATGGGAGGTGGAGAAGGAATGGAGGGTCGTTGCCGGGGGGCT
>JALSOK010000040.1 GCA_026986535.1 Caldifarciminota bacterium | reverse complement strand
CCCGAGAACATAGGACTGGAGGGGGATTATCTCAATCTCTATACCATGATATGGTACAGGGCCCTTGCATCCCAGATGGAAAAAGCGGTATGGGAGAACACGAAAGCGACAATCGATGCGGGAGGTGTGAATCTGGTGGCCTCGGGCAGGGCTCTGATATTCGATGGATGGAGAAAGCTGTATCCACCCCGCAAGCAGGAGCTCATCCCATCCCTTTCGGAAGGCCTTTCCCTCTCGCCCGGCGAGGTTCAACTGCTCGAGAAGGAGACCCAGCCGCCACCCCGCTATACTGAAAGCACCTTAGTCAGGACTCTGGAGAAGCTGGGAATAGGGAGGCCTTCAACCTATGCCACCATAATCAGCACCCTTAAGAAGAGGAAGTATGCGGTGGTGAAGAAGAGGGTGTTCTATCCCACACAGAAAGGGGAAAAACTGGTCCGTTGGCTTAAAGAGCAGTATCCGTGGGTGGTGGATTACGGCTTTACCGCCCGCATGGAGGAGGCACTGGATAAAGTGGAGGAGGGGAGCAGGTCCTGGCAGGATGTTGTTATGGATATATACAGACAGCTGGAGGGGGTTCAGGAGAAGATTAAGGACACCTCCCCCAGCGAGAAGCAGGTGAAGTTCGCAATGGAACTGGCGCGGCAGATAGGTGAGGAGATACCCGGGGATATCCTGTCCGACAGGCGCAGGCTGTCCCGCTGGATCGATGCCCACAAGCCCCCGACTCAGAAGCAGATAGACTTTGCCCGCAGTGTGGCGGAGCAGCTGGGAGAGGAACTGCCCCCGGAGGTCCTGAATAATCAGAAGAAGCTCCAGAAGTGGCTGGATGATAATCTCCCACCGACTCCAAAGCAGGTGGAACTTCTGGATAAGTTGAAGGAGCAGGGACACGATATCCCACCCAGGGCGTATAAGAGCAAAAAGCATGCAAGCAAAACCATAAGCAAGATTCTGAAAAATGCTCGTAAGAGAAGGTAATCTCCTTGTTTATCGCATTTTCGATGTGGGATGGGAGGTTGATCTGGAGGACCTTTCGCAGAGGATCTCTGGAAAGAGGGGTCGGAGGTTTTCCAAGATAGGGCCAAGAAGTGTGGTCATGGGAGAGCATCCCATAGAAATGTTCCTGAGCAGGGGAAGGGTGGGAGATGTTCCATACGAATCTTATGCCCGGGTTTATGGCCTGGGCGTCGTGACCATAATACTGCGGTTCGACATATCCGGCCGCAGGATCGAAAAGATACCATCGCTGGAGAGGTATTTAGATAAACATGTGGACTCCCTTGTGTCGGGGTTGCTCAAGGAGGTCATGGATACCATAAGACCCTTCGTGGAAAGGCCGGCCCTGTTTCAGGACTATGAGGATTACACGGTCATATTCATCAAGGCATTCGAGGAGCGCCTCCCCTCGAGGGAGGTCCTTTCCCGGGTGGATGTCTCCCGCCTGATATTCGGGGAGAATTATGAGCTGAGCAGCGACATAAAGAGATGGCTGGCCATGAACACCTTTTCTTATTCCACCTACGATGTGGCCGTTCTGGGATGGGACCATGCCTTCGTTTACGACGATGAGGGGTTTATGGATATTCCGGACCTCATAGAATTTGCCAACATTCAGCTCCTCGAACTCCGGTACTTCGACGATTATCTGGACTCCGTGGTGCAGGATACTTCCTCCGAGCTGGAGAACTTCCGGCCCTCCATAAGGCGCTATAGAAAGTACAGCCGCATGATTCAGAAGCTCCTCCTGATTTACACGGAGATAACGCAGGCCCGGGAAAGGGTTTTGAACTTCATCAAATTCATGGAAGACAACTTCCTCGCCCGGGTATATAATCGCCTCGCCTATATACTGGGCCTCAATGTGTGGAGCAGCAGCGTGGAAAATAAACTGGAATCCCTGCTGCGCATATACGAAATGCTGAGCAACGAAATCAACAACCAGCGCTTCCAGCTGCTGGAACTGACGATCATCTTCCTTATACTGCTGGAAGTGATATTGTACCTGGTGGAGTTATTGTAAACGGCTCTCAATCAGGGGAGCGCCCGCGTCTCACTGGGAGGTGGAATGCTTTAATAGTCATATGAACTCTCGCCACCCATGCCCCGTTCGCTCAGATTCTCTTTTCCACTACCGGTATATCCTCGTCCAGAAGGACCAGGTTCATGCCGTTTTTCCTCTTCTTCTTGATCTTCAGGAACCACAGGTGCCTGCGGAATCTCCTGTAGGCCCTGTCGCTCAGGTATCCCTTTCCCCGCACCACTTCCCGCAGAAGATGGGATACTGCGGATGAGAGTTCGAAGGAGTATTTTCCATAGTGGATTGTGGCCATGTCCCCTGCGAATTCGATGGACAGGGGATACCAGCCTATGCGCAATCTGTACTTCCTGAGCAGTTCGAGGGGAGAGAATCCCAGAAGGATGTAATTCAAATGGAAGTCATAGACCAGTCCATTCTTCCGGGCTATCTTCCAGGCCTCGTCGATTTTTCCGTCCAGAAGCATGAGTATCAGTTGAAAGTTATACCACCCGGACTTTTTTATGAAGCCGATGTCCGGTTCGATATAGACTCTTCTTAAAGGGTCTGCAATTTCCTGCGGAATCGAGCTCAGTATATGTTCCGGCTCTTCCCCCTTCAGGCGCCCCAGGAGCAGTCTCGAAATTGCCCTGTTGAACCAGAGCAGTGGGGATACCCCTTCCGGATTCAGGTCCGGATACCGGGGAGGGACCGGAGAGGTGAATATCCTGAGGTTGGTTGTGTAAATCTCTATGAGCTCCTTCGACCTGCCCTCCAGATTCTGGAGCAGGGGTTCCATCTCGAGGGCTTCCTGATACCGGCCTTTCATCATCAGGAGAACGAATTGTCTGGATATATCGTTTCCCGTCTCTTCCAGAACTTTCTCGAAGGAAACATGAAAAATCTTTCCCATGACTATATCCATGTAGGGCTCGGTGAGTTCGAACAGCCAGCGGTAAAAATAGGGGATGTGGGGTAGCATCTTCTTCAGCTTTCGGTATTCCTCTGAGGAAAAGTGGGCATTGAGGGTGGCGGATAAGTATGCTACCGGAACGGAGGTGGTCCAGTAGAGGAGATACAGCCCCCTCTCTTTAAACCGGTCTCTGAGCTCCAGGAGGTTCTGGAATATGCGTCCCAGCGATTCTTCCCCATCGTATATGAGCTTCAGGGTGTGCCTGAAAACCTGCATTTCCGGGGATAGGAGTTCGTCGCTGAGTTCCATGATGAATCGGGCCATTTCTTCATCCTGCCAGTCGGGCCATGCGGGGCAGAAGTTGAAGGCGTTTATGAAGTGCATGAGGGGTTCGCCAATTTCGTCCTCCATCATTATATGTTCCAGGATTTTCTTCACCACATCGAATCCGAAGGTGAGGGGAGGGGAGGGATGACTCTTGAAAGACATGAGGGCATTCCGGATTTTCCTCCTGCTGTACCCGAGGGTCCTGGAGATCTCTTCGACTGTGGCGGTGGGTCTGGCCTGCTTATAATAGTATATGAGCCAGTTGTCCTCCGACGGAATCCTGTGGGGGCAAATCAACTTATCTATCAATGTCTTTGCAAATCCCATGGCAGTCAAAGTTTATCCAGAAGTCGTGGTCAAATTCATGAACAGACAGCGGGATCCGGGGCTGGATTGATGGAGTTTACTTTCCAGAAACGTCCATAAAAAATTCCTATTAAAGTGGTAGGGAATGGTTTAGTATGGAAAATGACTGATTAAAGCAATTCCTCGTCGAGACGGACTTCCACCATGTGCGGGTATCTTCCATCCTTCACTTTAAATCTGAGGAACCATAATCTCTTCTTCAGATACCTGAAATCTGATTTGCGCAACAGCCCATTTCCTCTGATAATTTCCTCCATGAGTTCCACAACCCTTCCCCTGAATTCCATTTCTCCGTCCATGTAAAAGATTCTGAGCCTGTCGTCCTGAATCCTTACCCGGGCGGGTATCCAGGGGATGCGCAGCCTGTACCTGTACGGAAGCAGGTATATGGGCTTTCCCATGAGTATGTAGATGGTAAAGAAGTCCCCGAGCAGAAGGCTCTCTTTTGCTATCTCCCATGCCCTGTCCACTTCTCCACGATGGATTTTAATTATGAGTTCTGCAAGGAACCAGTTGTAGTAGCGGCGGATGTAGGGTATGTCGGGTTCGAAGTAGAATCTGGAAAGGACCTTTGCTATGTAGGGGTCTTCCTCAGCAATCACTGTTCTGTAGTCCTCTCCCTTGAGCCGTAGATAAACGGCCTTTGCAGAAGCCCTGTGAATTTCAGCAAGCAGGTCCTCTTCCGACTTCTCGAAG
>JALSOK010000039.1 GCA_026986535.1 Caldifarciminota bacterium | reverse complement strand
CCTCAAAAGGGTGCCCCTCTTCGAATGCTCCCTCTTCACATAAGCCATTGCAATTCCTCTCTTCAGAACGGGGGAAAATGTCCCGCTGGTCACATTCCCCACAGTCCCGCCGTCCATCTCCACCGGATCCCCATGGCGGGGAATCCCCCTGGAAACCGCCCTCAGTCCGACCCGATAGTACTCCGGTTTTTCCTGCATAATCCTCAGGACAGCCTCCTTTCCTATGAAGTCCTTATCGAAATCTATGGTCCACTTGAGGCGGGCAGATATGGGGTCTGTGCTCTCATCTATATCGTTTCCATACAGGACATATCCCGCCTCCAGCCTCAGGGTATCCCTCGCCCCCAGCCCCGCCATGCGGACGGCCTCGTTCGAGAGCAATTCAACAGTTATATTGACTATAGCGTCTTCAACCGCGTATATCTCGAATCCGTCCTCGCCAGTGTATCCTGTCCTGGAAAGCAGGACATCGTATCCCATCACCTTCGTCTCCACAGCCGTGTAGTAATAGACTCTATCCAGGGGTGCATCCGTGTACCTCTGGAGTATATCGACGGACTCCGGCCCCTGCAGTGCAATCTGCGCGACGCCCTCCGTTATATTCTCCAGAACCACATCGAATTTTCCCTCCTGCCTTACCCTCTCCATGTGGCTCAGATCCTTCTCCGTGGTGGCAGCATTTATCACAACCAAGAAATCCCCATCCACCAGCCTGTATATCACCAGGTCATCTATAATACCGCCCCTCTCGTTGAGCATGAGGGCATACCTGGCATCCATGACCTCCATCCGTCCAGTATCGGCAGTGGTCAGATAATTGAGGAAACTGGATGCATCGGGGCCCATTACCTTTACGCGCCCCATGTGGGATACATCGAATATGGATGCACTCTCACGGGTCCACAGGTGTTCGTTAATAATTCCAGAATACTGGAGGGGCATCTCCCACCCCGCAAAGTCCACCATGCGGGCACCAAGCTGTTTATGAATTTCGTTTAGTGGCGTCTTCTTCATGGTTTAAGTTTATAGGCCCGCTTCCCGCAAAGGGCCACGGGAGAACGAATAAATCGATAACCTCGATACTTCTTAACCCCCGTCCGAATTAAAGGATGTTATACGAAGAAGGGAAAGCTGAGCATTGTAATAGGAATTGCGTCCCTTCTGCTCTTCATGCTGTCGGGATACCTGCTTGTTTACATGAATGATTTTGCAGCAGGTCAGGCCCTGAAGGAGAGCCTGGGGGAAAAGGGATATGAGCTGACTGTAATAGCTCATGCCCACGGAAACCTGTTTGCCCTCATAAACATTATAATAGGCTTACTTCTGAATAAATTCGATGTGGAAACCGGAGCATGCAGGGGTATTGCCCTCCTTGGACTGCTGGGATTTCTCATGCCCCTCGGAATCCTGGGAAAAGTCTTCCTGAATCTGCCCCCGATCATCATATTCTTCGGTGAAATCAGCATGATAGGAGCATTTGCGTGGCTCCTGGTGAAGATTCTGAGAAATTAGAACTCCGGGCGGCTTCGCCGCCCCTTACCCTCTCGAAGAGAGATACTGCCTGCCCTTCGTAGTGATTTCCCACATCGTGCTCTTTCGGAAGGAGCAGGAATCCCGGAGAGGGCATGCACTGCATGTGGTATCGCACTTAGAGGGTTTTATATACCCCCTCTCCTCAAGGATTCTTATCGCCCACTCTATGGTCTTCCTGTCGAAGTCGAGATAGCGCTCCAGACCATCCATATCCTTCGGGAACCTCAGGGCCCTGAGAATCCAGATGAAAATATCCCTCTCATCCATGGATAAGTACGGCAATTTTATAGATGAACAGCGCCAGGATGAAAGCAACGCTCATCTGATATAGGACGGAGAACAGCGCCCACCTGCCGCCGAACTCCTGCTTTATTGCGGCCACAGTGGCAACGCACGGAGTATAAAGGAGCACGAATACCATATAGGCTAAGGCTCCCGCGGGGGTGAGCACACCCGAAAGATAATCTCCAAGCGATGTTTCCACAGGAGGAATCCTGAAACCCGGTATCCCGAATATTGCACCGGGGGCTCCCATGCTCTCCCTCACCGCCCGGGCAAAAGCATCCAGAATCATCCCGATTCCTTCCAGAAATCCAATGGGCAAATGGTTCGCCATGTCCGAAAAACCCACCGCAAGGGCCCCTATGATTACTTCCTTGGAAACGAATCCGGGTATAAGGGCCCCCGTCAGTCTCCAGTCCTGAATCCCCATAGGGCGAAAAATCGGCAGTATTCCCCTGGATATTATGCTGTAGAGACTTTCTCCAGAAATTCGAAGGTGCATGGTCAACCACACGAGCACAACCCCTGCCATAATAATGGTGCCAGCTCCCCTGAGAAACTCGAAGGTCCTGTCCCATGCTGTCTTGACGAGCCTGCCCCCATCCGGAAACCTGTAGGGGGGAATCTCGAAGAGGGACGGGGCTTCGTATTCGAGCATCCTCGAAAGAATTGCCCCCGTGATGAATGCCATGATCATTCCAAGCAGATACAGGGACAGAACCACCGGGACGGGGCCGTGGGGAAAGAAGACAGAGGCAAACAGCACGAGAACAGGCAACCGTGCACTGCAACCCATGAAGGGAATCATGAGGGCGACCCGCAGGCGGTCGTAGAAGCTCTCCAGCGTTCTGGTGGCATATACGGCGGGAACATTGCATCCGAAACCCATAACCAGGGGAACGAATGCTTTTCCCGGAAGACCGACGGCAGCCATAAGGGTATCCAGAGCGAAGGCCATTCGTGCCATGATACCGCTGTACTCCATGAAACCCAGAACCAGATAGAAGAGAAAGAGCACCGGGGCAAAAGAGAGCACCGTTCCCACCCCTGAAATCACGCCCTCAATGAGAAAGGAAGCAACGATGCCGCGGATCCCGGCAGAGAGAATCCACCCCCCCAGCACATCGGAAACCGTGTTTATGAAATCCACCCAGGGGGAAGAAAGGAAGAATGCAAACCTGAAGGAGAAAATCAAAAACAGGAGAATAAAAACAGGTCCCGCAACCGGATTCATGAGAAGTGCATCGAGCCACTCATCCACAGCCCTCCGCCGCTTTCTCCTCGACACCACCCGGGAGGAAATCTCATGGGCAACGGATATGCGCCTCCCCTCTATGTAGAGGAACAGATCCCCATATCGGGCCGACAGAAGCCTCCTCCACCCCTCCACCACATCCCTCAGGGAATCATCGATGGGAAAGAAGGGTCTTTCCTGCTCCATGAGGAGCGCAAGGGCCAGCCATCTGCGGGCGGGATGCTCAATCCCCGATGCAATATCCTCCAGGGCCAATTCCACATCCTCCCCATAGCTCACTGGAGGGGCGGGGACTCTGGCCCGGAGAATCCCGGACAGGACCTCCTCCTTCCCCCTTCCCTTCACAGCAACCGTTTCAACCACTGGAATTCCCAGGACTTCTTCCAGCTTCCCGGAATCCACCTCCACACCACTGCGACGGGCCTCATCCACCATATTGAGGACCAGGAGTATGGGGATGCCCAGTTCCATGAGCTCCAGCGTCAGATGCAACCCCCTCTCCAGATGGGACGCATCGAGCACATTCACAATAGCATCGGGAGGATTCTCCAGAAGTTCCCGAAGGGTTATCTCCGCATCGGGACCATCATCCAGAAGGTCATATACCCCCGGAAGATCCACCAGATGCAGAACCCCTTCCCCCACCCGGACCTGCGCCGATATGCTCTCCACCGTGGTTCCGGGCCAGTTGGCCACCCTTATATCCCTGCCCGAAAGTGACGAAACCAGAGTACTCTTCCCCGTATTGGGATTCCCTACGAAAGCCACCCTCATGAACCCTTCCTCACCTTCACCATACGGGCATCCCTTTTGCGCACAGCAATGCGGAGCAGGTCATCCACGAGCACCTCTATGGGATTTCCGGCGGGACCCCTGCGAATCACCCTTACGGTTGCTCCGGGATACAGGCCCATATAGATAAATTTTCTGAATTTCCCACCATCCGCGTCTATGCTCAGAATTTCAGCGCTTTCACCCTCTTCTATCTCCTCGAGGGTGAGGGTTCCGGATGTCATCTTCAGAATTTTAAGGAATAACCGACCTGTTTTATAGGAAAATGCAAATCGGTTTCGATTCAGGAAGACCTGTAATTCCTCAAATACCATCCCACAAGAGGAGCATGGTCCCGCCTGCATACAGCAGAATAGAAACCTCCCCCCACATACGCCCTGTTCCCTTCGAGAGAAACCCCAACAGGTCCGGAGGAATAGATTCGGGGAACATCCATGCGGAAAGGGATGAGCTTTTCCACGAGGGCCATGTATATGTCCTTCAGATTTCCCCTGTTGATCCTCGAAACCATCTTCCTGTTGAGGGAAATGGAGATTTCCGAATCACCCACGGTAAAGGGCAGGCGGGAAATGTCCAGCTTATCCCCAAGACGCTCCTCGTCGAATTCCAGCCTCACCCTCAGGTTATGGAAAAAGGCCCCGAAATCAGGGTCGGGCAGTTCCTCGAAATCGAGATGCGCCCTCTCCAGCGAATAACCATACTTCACGCTTTCGTTATTCAGGTGCTCTATGAAGTAATCCACCACAAATTTATAATCGGACTTCTTGAGGCTGAAGTCATAATCGTAGATGACCCGCTGAACCTGTGAGACATCGAAATAGCGCCTGCGAATGCCGAAATCTATCAGAAGTCTCTTTCCCCTGACGGAAATCACAGTCCCATAGAGGGGTTTACCCTTCACTTTTACATAATCTCCCCTCTCCGGCACCCCTTCTTCGAACCGAACCTTTACAATCCTGACCCCAATGTGCCTTTCTTCGAAAGGCTCCAGAAGGATGAACCTGTTCTTCATGAAGGTGGCAAACCTGTCGAACCTCTTCCACTTTTCGTGACCCCTTTCGATGCCCTTCTCCGTCAGAGACATGGCTATGGGATTGGAATGGACCGATGGATGAAAATACCTGAATGGATTTATGTACCTGTAAAGGGCAAGATAGATATCCACCAGTTGCTTTCCCCTGGGAACCGACACTTCTTCCAGTTTGATGCGCTTCAATCCCACATCCGGAGGAACCTCGAACCTTATATCCTTCACATCTATCTCATCCAGAAGGATGAACTCCCTCTCAGAGAGAGGAATTACCGGTGCCAGCTCCGAAAGGAACTCCAGAAACCTGCCGGTGGAGGCATCGTCGTGCCTCCTCAGTTGAAAGGAATACCGGAATACTGGCACAGGATAATGCATCTCCACATCGAATACATCCGCCTGTGCTATGGACTTATCGGACCCTACATCCTCTTCGGGAAAAAGCGGTGGAATCTCCTCCATGGCAGGAATATCCGGTTGGGAAAGTTTAAAGGAAGTTATGCGGGAAAGGTCCGGTCTATGAGCTCCACATCCTCCGGCGATAGCTCGAAGTTCAGCGAATCGAGATTCTCCCGCAGGTGGTCCGGATTCTCCGTCTTGAAGATGGCTATGATATCCCTGTTCCGGGTCAGAAGAAAGTTCAGAGCCACCTGAAAGGGAGTTGCCCCATACTTCCTCCCCACCATCTCCAGCACCCTCCACTTTTCGGGAGAAGGATACCTGCCCTGCCACAGGGGGGAATAGGCCGTCATGGTGATGCCGTGCTTCCTGCACAGGGGCAAAATATCCACCTCCGCCCTGCGGTCCGAAAGGTTGTACTTCACCTGATCAAAAATTATGGGACGGGGAGAAAAGATGCGGACGGCTTCCTCCAGCTCCCGCCTGGAGAAGTTGCTCACTCCGGCGTACCTCATCTTACCCTCATCGATAAGCTCATCGAAGGCCCTGAAGGTCTCCTCCAGAGGGTAGCTTCCGTCCCACCAGTGAAGCAGATAGGCATCCACATAATCGGTATTCAATCGCCTGAGCGTCTTCTCCAGAGCCTCCTTGGTGCCCTTGTAGGAGGCATGATATGGCAGTACTTTCGAAACGATGAAGACCCCCTGCCTGTCCACACCCCGCAGGGCCTCTGCTATGGTCTCCTCTGCCCCCGGATACATCTCGGCAGTGTCTATGTGATTGATTCCCATTTCCAGAGCAAGTCTGATGGTTTGGACCATCCGCTTCCTGTCCCGTATATCCCAGGTGCCCAGGGCGAATGGAGGAAGATACTCATCGGTTCCATCCAGCCTGACCTTCCACATGGGGAAATTTTAGGGGGAACATCCCCCTATATGAGCTCCAGCCTGTTGTCCTCTTTCACATACTTTTCCGGATTTTCTATGATATCCAGAATCTTCTCCCTGTCCAGATGGACGATCCGGGTCATGTTTATAAAGCCAGCCGGGGCCTTATCGCAAAGGCCTATGCATTCGGTCTCTTCCCAGCTGAACATTCCATCGGGAGTAACCTCCCCTGCCTCGACGCCGAGCTTCTCCTTGAGGGTCTCCACTATCTCATAGGCCCCATTGAGCATACACGAGACATTCGTGCATATGTGAATCTGGTACTTTCCGGCCGGCTTGAGACGGAAGTAGTGGTAAAAGCTGGCCACCTGTATGAGGTGCTCCACGGATGTACCGATTTCCTCTGCAAGCACCTGAAGGCCTTCCTCGTGAAGATAGCCGTATATCTCCTGAATCTTCCAAAGGGCGGGTATAACAACCGAATCCCCCTTGGGATAAATCTCCCTTAATTTCTTGATTTCCTGAAGAACATGCTCTTTTTTCGAATCAGCCATAGGAAAAATTTAAAGGCACAGCTCACCTGTTGTAAAACAGAAGAGGGAGGTAAAACCCTCAAAGGGACAATCCACTTTCGTGTCATGCGGAATCCGGAACCTGTAAAATTTTAGCCGTCCGTGGAGGGGTGGCCGAGCGGACGAAGGCGGGTGATTCGAAATCACCTAGGGGCTTCATCGCCCCTCGCGGGTTCAAATCCCGCCCCCTCCGTTTTTAATCCCTGAGGGCCTTTCTGATTTCATCCAGAAGTTCGTCCAGCTCCCCGAGCACCTCCCGAAGTATGGCTTTCTGAAAACTGCCGTTTTTCTTGCCCTGAAGCCTGTACTTGAGCTCGTGAATTTCCTTTATATGCTCCCTGGTGTAGTATCGCCTGTTCCCTATCCGGCGGGGGGGCGAAATGAGCCCCTTCGATTCATAGTATCTAATTCTATGGGCGGGAACTTTCGTAATTTCAGCAACTTCACCAATTGTATAGAGAACCTTCGATACTGCCCTTCTTTTGCCCACCTCAAAAGTTTAAAGTCTCACTCGGGAAGCGTTAAATTCTTTATCCAGAACCAGTTATCCTTGAACCACTCCACCGTTCTCTCTATTCCCCTCCTCAGGTCCACCTCCGGCTCCCATCCCAGCATCCTTCTGGCCCTGGATATGTCCGCATGGGTCTCGTAAACATCCGCCTTATGGAACTGCCTGAATTCGAATCTGGCCTTCCTGCCCGTGAACTCCTCTATGTAGGAAATCATCTCCATCAGGGAATTATTCCTGTCGTTGCCGATGTTTATCACCTCGTATCCGGAGACCTCCGTGTATGCCCTGAAGGTCCCGTCTGCCACATCATCCACATAAGTAAAGCTCCTCTTCTGCGTTCCATCGCCAAAGATTACCAGGGGCATATCCTTCATAAGCCAGTAAATGAATCGAAAAACGCTCATGTCGGGTCTTCCGGATGGACCATAGACGGTAAAGTACCTGAGGACAAAAGCATCGATACCGTAAAGATGATGGTAAACATGGAGGAGATTCTCCGCCGCCTTCTTGCTGGCAGCATAGGGAGAAATCATACTATCGGTCTTCATATCTTCCCGGAAGGGGGGTCTGTGGCCGGCGTAAATGGAAGATGTGGATGCAAGGATCATCTTCCGGACACCCCTCTCCCGCATCTCCTCGAGCAGATTGAGGGTTCCATACAGGTTCACATCCAAATAATCCCCGGGATACACAATACTGTAACGCACTCCTGCCTTCGCAGCCAGATTCAGAACCCCCTCGAACCTGTAGCGGGAAAATAGATTCCGGACGAAATCCCTGTCGGTTATGCTGCCCCTGTGAAAATCGAAGTTTTCGAAACTCTTCAGGTACTGAATCCTCTTCCTCTTGAGCATCAGGGGATACATGGGGTCGAAATTGTCCACCCCCACCACATGAAACCCCTCCCTCAGAAACCTCTCGGCCACCTTATGACCGATGAATCCTGCCACACCAGTGATAAGAACTCTCTCCATCGATTATCGACCTCCAGCTGGGGTGAAATTATAGACGGAAAGAGCCCATTTTAAAATTTCCCAATGAAACCGGAACCCGGACGACTTGCTATCCTGCTGACCGGAATGAGCGGAGCGGCAATGCTGATGTCCGGAATCCTGCTCCTGCTCTCGCCTCCGGAAGACCTGATCCTCTGGAAAGGCTGGACAGCAATGGGAATGGATTACGAGGGATGGTTCAACATCTTCCTGATTTCCGCCGCCCTCTTCTTCCTCTCAGCACTCGTATCCCTGATTCTGAACGGCAAATCTGTCCTGAGGTTCCTCAGGGATCTGAGTCCACTGGAGCTGGCATCGGGAGCCGCCATCATTTCCATCGCAATAGTGGGAACCCATTTGGATATTTCTCCCATCTCCTCTCCAGCCAGAATACTGAATCAGTGGAAGAGCAGAAAATCTGAGAATCTGCCCGTAAAGGGTCTTAAATCGATGAGCGTTGAGGAATTGTGCTCCCTGGGAGGGATAAATGCGGCGTGCTGTCTTTCGCTTCTGACGGAAAAGGGCTTTAAGATAGACCGTCTGGACATGACCCTCGGGGATCTGGTAAAGTCGAGCGGAAGGGGAATCGAGGAGGTGATTGAAATCCTGAAGCCCCACATGGAGAGCCGTCTCAGAGAAAGATTCGGGGATGCAGAGTGAAAAGAAACATCAGGAATACGGATAAGCATCTGCAGGAGCCATTTAAAATTTTCATCGGATGAACAGAGAGGAGCTGGAAAGGGTCCTCAGGGAATGGGAAGAGAATAAACACCTCCTGCTGTCCTCCGTCTTCACCTCTTCCCCCACAACCCCTGCCATACGGAGAGCCATGGAAAAGGTTCCCCGGAATCTCTTCGTTCCATCCCCTTACGCCTTCATAGACAGGGCCATACCCATAGGAAGCGGTCAGACCACATCCCAGCCGAGCGTAATAGCCCGCATGCTGTACCTCCTGGATGTGGAGCCCCAACACAGGGTTCTGGAAATCGGAACTGGAAGTGGATACCAGACTGCTCTCCTGTGCGAACTGGCCCGGGAAGTATATTCCGTCGATATTCACGGGAATCTCGTCAGGGAGGCTGCCGGAAGGCTAAAGCTCCTGGGATACGACAACTGTCATCTGAAGAAAGGAAATGGTTGCTACGGATGGGAAGAGTACGCCCCATTCGACAGAATTATCGTCTCTGCAAGAGCGGAAGAGATACCACCGGCCCTGCTGGACCAGCTGGCGGAGGGAGGAGTCATGGTCATACCCATAGGAGGCCCCGAACTGCAGTTCCTGACGAGGGTAAGAAAGACAAAAGACGGGATGGAAAAAGAAGTGGATATACCCGTCCTCTTCGTCCCCCTGATCTGCTGAATTCAATCTCCCCCACCGGCCCTGTTCCTGGGGTGGAATCTATTGTACGCCTCCCTCATCTTTCTCAGACTCACATGGGTGTAAATCTGGGTGGTTTTGAGGGTCTTGTGGCGAAGGAGGGCCTGAACAGTGCGGATATCCGCCCCCCTGTTAAGCATGTGGGTTGCAAAGGAATGCCTGAGGAGATGGGGATGGACGGATGAAAGGGCCGCTATCTTCTCGAAACTCCTCCTTACTATATACCAGACAACGGTGCGGGAAATGGGATCCCCCTTGCGGCTCGTGAAGAGATAATCATCCCCCCTCAGACCCGCCCGCTCCACATACTCCCTCAGAACATCAATGGCCCTGCGCCCCACGGGGACTATAGCCTCCCTGTTCCCTTTTCCGAACACCCTGACCTCCATCCTCTCGAAATCTATATCGCTGACCCGGAGCCTCCCTATCTCCGAAGCCCTCAGACCGGAAGAATACAAAAGTTCCACTATCGCCTTATCCCTAAGCTCCTTCAGACTGGAGGGGACCCATCTGTCGAGAATCTCGTTCAGCTCCTTCTCCGGAATCACTTTGGGGAGCGTGCGGGGAAGTCTGGGAGCCGGAATGACCGTAATGGGATTATCCTTCACGACACCGATTCTCATAAGGTACTTGAAGAAGGAGCTGATGGCGGATCTCTTTCTCCTTATGGTCCTCTCGGAATAACCCTTCTCGAAAAGGTAGCGGAAAAAGGCCCTGACTGTTGAAACCGAAGGGGACCTGTCATCCAGGAAAGAAAGGAATTCCCTGAGGTCCATCTCGTACGCCTCTATGGTTCGCCGGGATCTTCCCATCGTTGCAAGGTATTGCAGAAAATCGTCAAAGTATTCCCCGAGCATATAGGCTGAAATTATACAGTTTTTAACATCCGGCATCCTTTAAGATTATCAACATGACGAAGGCCGATTTGGTGAGCAGGGTATTTCACAAGACCGGGTTCCCCAAAAAGGACTTAGCTATAATAATAGATGCCGTGTTCGAAACGATGAGGGAGGCGCTGGAGAACGAGGAGCGTATCGAAATAAGGGGCTTCGGCGTTTTCTCCATAAAAGTGAGGAAGCCCAAGGTAGGAAGGAACCCGAAGACAGGGGAGGAGGTACTGATCCCCGAGAGAAAGGTGGTGCACTTCAAACCATCCAAACTGCTGAAAAAGGCTCTCGAAGAGAAGTGAAAGGAAGGAGGGTATAAATGCCGTGCGGTAGAAAGAGGAAGCTGAAGAAGATAAAGAAGCACAAGCTGAAGAAGAGACGCAAGAAGATGCGCCACAAGAAGAAGAAGAGATGAGGGTGCTCGTCATCTCGGACACCCATATACCACTCAGGGCCAATACTTTGCCTCGTGTAATATACGACCAGATCGAAAAGGTGGATATGATAATCCATGCGGGGGATTTCACCTCCCCCGATGTCTATTACGAGCTGAGATCCCTGAAACCCACGAAAGCCGTGTATGGAAATATGGATGACCCCCGGCTCCTGGACATTCTCAGAGAGGTGGAGACTTTCGAGATAGAAGGGATAAGGGTGGGGCTGTTTCACGGCCTCGGTCCCCCTGTGGGGCTGGAGGAAAGGGTTTTGCAGAAACTGTCGAATTATGGAGAATTTGACCTCATCATCTACGGGCACAGCCACAGGGCATCGTACAGGGTGAAGGATGGTGTCCACATCCTCAATCCCGGAAGCCCCACCGATACAGTATTCGCTTCCAGGAGAACCTATGCCATCGTGGAAATAGAGAAGGGAAAACTGAAGGTCCACATAGAAAACATAGATTGAGCCTTTCACTTCCTCATATCGAACCGTCAGTCCTTAAAATTTGGAAGTAAAGGAGGGCGTCATGAATTTCAAGGAAATACTCAAAATCATGGATGTCTTCAACAAGAGCGACCTCACCGAGATGGAAATAGAGCTCGAAGACCCCAGGGTGAGAATCCGGCTTGCAAAGAAGGAAAAGGAAGTGATAATTCAGAATACACCTCTGGAAATTCCCGCCCAGACGGCTCCAGCCCGGACCGGTGAAGCCCGGCCCCCGGACGACAGGGAAAATTCCCCGGAGCAGGAGCCCGAAAAGAAAGAAGCAGGAGCAGACTCACCTCCCCCCGGAATTCATGTGATCAAATCCCCGATAGTCGGAACATTCTACAGGGCACCGGCCCCTGGAGCCGACCCCTTCGTCAGGGAGGGGGACCAGGTGAGAAAGGGACAGGTCCTCTGCATAATAGAGGCCATGAAAGTAATGAACGAAATAGAATCCGATGTGGACGGAGTGGTGGAAAAGATTCTGGTGGCGAACGGGGAACCGGTCGAATACGGGCAACCCCTCTTCTGGATAAAAGTAAGCTGAGCATCCGCAGGAGCATAAGCGGGCTCCCTTCTTCTCCATTATGAAAGAAATCGGTATGAGGAAGACCATGTTTAAAAACTACGAGCAGTACAGGGGCTACTTCCTGAAACTCATCCAGTGGGAGCGAAAGGAAGAAAAGCGGATCAACCTGCTGGAGATCAAACGCATCAGCGGAGAGAAAAGGGAAAAACTGGGAAGGGCCATCCTGGGCATGAGGGGAAAGGATGCGGGAATCGGAGTGGGAGGAACCCATCTCGTGAAATTCACCCGCCAGAAGCCCATCAAAGAGACCCAGATTTCCCCACTCGATATAGTTCTGGTAAGCAGGGGAAAGCCCACTGGCAGAGAGCCGCAGGGAATCGTGGTGGAAAAGACAGGATACTCCCTCACGGTTGCCTTTACCCAGAGGCCGCCCCGATGGGTCTATGGAAAAGGGATTCGAATTGATCTCTTTACCAACGATATCACCTTTCAGCGCATGGAAGAAGCCATCGGACTGTTGAAGAAGAACGAAAAACTGCTGAATCTCCTCCTGGGCAACACCCGCCCCTCCTTCTCCGAAGTTCAGGAGGACATAGAATTCGTCAATGAAAAACTCAACGAAAGCCAGAGGATGGCCGTAATGAACACCCTGAAAGCGGATGATATTTTTCTCATTCACGGCCCTCCGGGAACCGGAAAAACCACAACCCTCGTGGAATCGATCATCCAGCATGTGAAGAGAGGAAAGAGGGTCCTGGCAACTGCCGACTCCAATGTGGCTGTGGACAATATTCTGGAGCGGCTGGTAAAGTTTGGAGTAAATGCCATCAGGATCGGGCATCCCGTCAGGATAAGCAAACCCCTCGTGGAGCACTCCCTCGATGAGAAAATCAAAAGCCATCAGGACTTTCAGAGGGCACTGGAAATCTGGGAGGAGATCGAGAAATTGAAACAGGAGCAGGAGAAACACCTGCGCCCGATTCCATCCAGAAGACGGGGATTGACGAATGAGGACATTAAAGCCCTTGCACTGAGGGGCAGGTCAAAGCGGGGCGTTTCCGTTCAGGAGATAAAGGGAATGGCGAAATGGATAGAGATTCAGGAGAGGATAAACGAACTGGCACAGCAGGCCCGATACCTGGAATTCAAAGCCATGTACCATACGCTGGAAGGGGCACAGGTGATACTGGCCACCAATTCGACGGCCGGAAGCGATTACCTTAGACCATTCGAATTCGATGTGGTATTCATAGATGAGGCCACCCAGTCCACGGAGCCCTCCTGTCTTATTCCCATGGTAAAGGGGAAAAAGTGGATCCTCGCCGGAGACCATAAACAGCTTCCACCGACGGTTATCAGCGAAAAAGCTCAGCCCTATCTCCAGTACACCCTTTTCGAGCGCTTTCTGGATATGTATGGCAACCGCATCGTGTCCATGCTCACCGTTCAATACAGGATGAACGAGGATATAATGTACTTCCCCAACAGGGAATTCTACGGAGGCAAACTGAAAGCGGCGCCTCAGGTGGCCGGATGGACCATAGGGGACCTGGGGATATCCATTCCGCAGAACCTGAGCGACGAACTGAAGACCATCCTGAAGCCGGAGAATGTGGTCCTATTCGTAAATGTGGAGGGGCAGGAGTATCAGAAGAGGGGCTCCACCTCATACATGAACGAGGAAGAAGCCCGAAAAGTGAAAGCCATCGTGGAAAGCCTATTAAAAGCCGGCCTTAAAGAAGAGCACATCGGCGTTATATCCCCCTACGACGACCAGGTGGTTTACCTGATGGACCTCCTGGAGGGGTTCGAAGGCATAGAGATAAAAACTGTGGACGGCTTTCAGGGAAGGGAGAAGGAGGTTATCATCATATCATTCGTGAGGGCCAACGATAGGGGAGAAATTGGATTCTTAAATGACCTGCGCCGGCTCAATGTGGCCATAACCAGACCCCGTAAGAAACTCATAATGGTGGGAAACGAGAGGACACTGTCGGCCCACAGGACTTACAGGAAGCTCATACACCACAATCCCCCCACGATACCGGTAAATTACGAGAAAAGCCAGGCAGTATCGAGCAGATAAACGGTAAACTTATACGCATGATTTACCTCCTGTCCGATACCCACTTTTACCACAAACTCGTGGAATCATACAGACCCCCGAACTTCGGGCAGAAGACCATAGAAAACATATTCCAGCGGGTAAAGGAAGGGGACACTTTGATTCATCTGGGCGACTTTTCGAGGTATGTGGAGGACCCGCCGGGCAGGGGTCTCCTGGGCATGTGGAAGGCAATTCCTTCTAAAAAGATCCTCATACTGGGCAACCACGACCTGGAGCTGGAAGAAGAGGAATTCATATTCCTGGAGGACTATTTCGATGAAATAGTGGATTTCCATATAACCCTGCACCACGAGACGGAAGCAAGAGCCTACAAAATCCTCCTGACCCACTACCCCGCCAGCGACCCCACCCGGGAAAAGCACAGGGACAAAGAGGAAAAGGTAAGAAGGCTGTTCTTCGAGGGCAAATATGATCTCCTGATTCACGGACACATCCATGGGGCCCATCGGGGGAATAAATGCAAATGCTATGAAGAACATCGCATCCCCTGCCTCAATGTGAATGTGGAGTACATCGGATACAGACCCATAAGCGTCGAAGAAGCTATAAGAATGGCGCGGGAAAAGTACTGGCAACTCAGATGAAACCATCAGCGATGCCACATCGGGGCTTCCGGTAAATCCTTTATAATTTTCGGGCCGCCGGAGGGGTGGACCGAATTGGCAAGGCGGCGGATTTGAAATCCGCTGGGCTTCGCGCCCGTGCGGGTTCGAGTCCCGCCCCCTCCGTTTCAAGGGGAGCAGGACGGGTGGCCGAGCGGTCGAAGGCGGGGGCTTGCTAAGCCTTTGCCCCGTTTAAAGCGGGGCCGTGGGTTCGAATCCCACCCCGTCCGCTTCCCTATCTAAACTACATCTCTTAGGGTTCGGGAGGAGACGATGATCAATATAACCGTATAAACAGTTAAAAAAGCAATATTCATCCAAATATACTGGAAATCCGGATTGGAACGGATCATCTCCAGAAGAGCATTTACGGCATAGTGAAAAGGATATAAGAGCCCAATCCACTGTGCCCACAAAGGCAAATCACCAAAATCCACAAGCAATCCGCTGAAAAAGAAGGAAGGTATGCTTACCAGCGGAATGAAGGGGAAAACATGGCTTTCACTATGAGCAAAAGCAGAGATAAACAAACCGAGAGCCACAGACACAATTGCGAGAATCCAGATTATAAAAGTCAGAAGAACGAATTTCCCCGTAGTATATGAAAGATGAAATACAAAAATCAAACTGAATGCCACCGCAAAAGTCTGAACAGTTGCCATAAATAAAAATCCCACGAGATAACCCAGTATAAGTTCCCACTTATCAACACCGGATACAAAGATCCTCTCCATAGTTCCACGGGTCCTTTCCTGCACGAGAGAAATCAGTGCAAGTATAAATGAGAAGAAATGGGCAACATAAGCAGAGAGTGGAACGAT
Organism: Caldifarciminota bacterium; assembly: GCA_026986535.1. GTDB lineage: Bacteria > Hydrothermota > Hydrothermia > LBFQ01 > DSFT01 > S143-66. The sequence goes on along the minus strand of JALSOK010000039.1, from coordinate 746 downwards.
ATACCTTTCCTTTAACGGATATTGGGGAAGGTGATCGAAGAAAATTTTCAGCAGAAATATGACGACGAAAGGAACAACAACGCTCAGGGCAAAGAATCTTCTGTCCCCAACAGTTTGCCTGAAAACCCTCGTAGAGATAATGAAGAACCTCATTGCTCCAGCCTGGCGGTCAGTTGAAAATCTTTAATGCGCCACATACCCGGGATAGAGTCAGGAATAATCTTAACAATAACATAAGTCTGGTCCTCATAAACATCGTAATATACCTCATTCTTTATGCTCACAACTGCACCTACTACTGATTCCTCTGGACCCGATAACTCCACTCTCACTCCCCTTCGGATTTTCGGCAGGAATTTTTCCCTGAATAAAGCCTCCACATATATCTCATCCATATTGCACATCTTGATGATGGGGCTCCCGGCAGGAACGAATACACCCCTGTCAGAAAGAATATCTATTACCTCCCCGGACACAGGCGCCCTCAGGAAAAGATCCGCCATTTTCTTTTTTAAATTCTCTATCCTCGCATCGACCTCACCTATACTGGCTTTCAGAACATTCATCTCACTCCTCAGGAGCCTAATTTCATCCTTGAGATCCTCTATCTTATATTTACCTGCGGTTCCCGTTTTCACCAGAACCTTTTCTCTTTCTAACTTCTTTCGAAGCATGTCCAGCCTCAACTGCATGTTCTTCTCTTTATCAAGCAGGGCTTCCTTCTTCTTCTGAAGAACTTTAATCTG
>JALSOK010000038.1 GCA_026986535.1 Caldifarciminota bacterium | reverse complement strand
CCTCCTGCGGAGATTCCTGAACCACCCATCGGGGACCGTGTATGCTTCCGGCGTCATAGCGGGTGATGCTCTGATGGGAATAGTGGCGGCCCTGCTCATCGTGGGCGGTATGCGTTTTCAGGTGCCTTCCATCGGCGGAGTTCTGTCCCTCATAGTGGTGATGGTCCTGTTTATCCTTCCCCTTCTGAGGGGGATGCCGCGCAGATGATTCCAGTGGGGAATCCGGGCTGTAGCATTAAACTTTTCCCATGAAGGTAAGGGTAAGGTTTCCCGATGGAACCGTAAAGGAATACGAGGCATCCGAAGACAAATCGCTCGTGGAAATCGATTCCCGCTTTCGGGACTATGTTGTGGCAAAGGACCTGGATACAGGACAGTTGTTCGATTTAACTGTGCCCGTCGATGGCCATAAGAACATAGAGGTTTTGACTTTCGAACATCCGGAGGGGAGGGAGGTATTCTGGCATTCGTCCGCCCACATCCTCGCACAGGCTGTAAAGAGGCTGTTTCCGGAGGCAAAGCTCACCATAGGGCCTCCCATCGAAAACGGCTTCTTCTACGACATAGATTTCGGCGGGAAGACCCTCACCCCGGAGGATCTGGAGAGGATAGAGCAGGAGGCCTACAGGGTCATAGAGGCGGATTATCCCACCCGGAGGGAGGAATGGGACAGCCAGTATGCGAAGGAGTTCTTCAGGGAGAGGGGGGAAGACTACAAGGTCATGCTCATAGAGGAGTTCGGTGAACCCAAGGTTTCCGTGTACTGGCAGGGGGAATTCGTGGACCTGTGCCGCGGCCCCCATATACCCCGCACCGGTCTGGTGGGGGCCTTCAAGGTCCTTTCGGTTTCAGGTGCCTACTGGAAAGGGGATGAGAACAATCCGCAGCTCCAGAGGATCTACGGCATATCCTTCCCCACGAAGGAGCAGATGGACGAATTCCTTCACATGTACGAGGAGGCAAAGAAGAGGGACCACAGGGTTCTGGGAAGACAGCTGGAACTGTTCGACTTTTACGATGAGGCCGGTCCCGGACTCGTCTTCTGGCACCCAAAGGGGGCCCTCCTCAGGAGTATCATCGAAGATTATTCGAAGAAGAAACACCTGGAGAGGGGCTATCAGCTGGTTCAGACCCCCCATGTCCTGAGGACGAAGCTCTGGGAAATATCCGGCCACCTGGAGTACTACAGGGAGAATATGTTCCTGGTGGAGGCGGGGGACGAGACATACGGGGTCAAGCCCATGAACTGTCCCGCCCATATACTCATATACCGCTCCAGGAAGCATTCCTACAGGGAACTGCCCATCAAATTCTTCGAGCTGGGAACGGTTTACAGGTACGAAAAGAGCGGCGTGCTCCACGGGCTTCTGAGGGTGAGGGGCTTCACTCAGGATGATTCCCACATATTCGCCGCCCCCGAGCAGATAGAGGATGTGGTTCTGGATGTGCTGGAACTGATGAAGGAGATTCTGGGAAAATTCGGCTTCGACAGGTTCGATATAGAGCTCTCCACCCATGACCCCGGGAATATGGACAAGTACATGGGCTCACCCGAGGAGTGGAGCAATGCGCAGAATGCTCTGGAGAATGCCCTGAGGAGGGCGGGGCTGGAGTACCGCATAGCCCCCGGGGAAGCGGCCTTTTACGGTCCCAAGATAGATGTTCAGCTTTACGATGTGCTGGGCAGGAAGTGGCAGTGCACCACTATTCAGCTGGACTTCAATTTGCCCAGGCGCTTCGGCCTTACCTATGTGGACAGGGATGGGAAGGAGAAGACCCCCGTTATCATCCACAGGGCCATATTCGGCTCGGTGGAGCGGTTCATAGGTATTCTTATAGAGCACTATGCGGGTGATTTCCCCCTCTGGCTTGCTCCGGTTCAGGTGTCCGTGGTGCCCGTATCGGATAAATTCATGGATTATGCGAAGAAGGTAGAGCAGGAATTGAAATCCAGAGGCTTCAGGGTCTATCTGGATGATAGAAAAGAACGTGTGGGATATAAGATAAGGGATGCGGAGGTAAAGAAAATCCCCTATACTGTGGTCGTTGGTAAACGGGAAGTGGAAGAAGGCACCGTTTCCGTCCGAAAGAGGAAGGAGGGAGACCTTGGTGCAGTTCCGATTGAGAAATTTATCGAAATGCTAAAAGAGGAAATTTCGGACTGAAATGCAATTTAAAACCTTTTGCAATAGTTTATACTTTTGAACATGAAAGTTGTTTCCGAAAAGACCGTGAAGTTGAAGAGGGTAATAACCAGAAGCGGGGCCGAATTGTATTTAATAGAACTCGAACCTGACCATTTTTTCATTGAGCAGAATTACAAAAAACCGAGCAGGTATGGAATCGCCTATAAGAAGCTGAAGGAAAAGTATCCCGACTTCTTCATGTTCTGGGAAATCAGGGAAAATCGATACACGGGACGGATGCTCATGGGGACCTTCGCCCGCAGGGAGGAGATAGACCGGTTCATCACGAGCATTCTGGAAGAAGAGGAATATAAGGAGTATCCCGTGGAGAGGGAAGAGATTCAGTAATGCTCGAGGGCAAAAGGATAGTTCTGGATCCGGGGCACGGGGGCGAGTCCGAGGGGGCGGTCTCCGGAAATGTGAAGGAGAAGGATGTCAATCTCCAGGTGGCCCTTTTGCTGAAGAAGTTCCTGGAAGAGGAGGGGGCCATCGTATTCATGACGAGGGATTCCGACACAGCGGTATCCCTCCGGGACAGGGTGGCTTTTGCCGAGGCTGTGGATGCGGAAGTTTTCCTTTCCATTCATCACAACGCCTCTTACGATGAAAGGCCGAACAGGGTGGAGGTGTATTACCGCTGGTGCGATGAGTGTCCCTCCGGTGCCCTTGCTCAACTTATGACACAGGCCCTTTCGGAGGAGCTGGAACTGCCTTCGAGAATTCCGTACCCTGCGACCTATACTGTGCTCCGGAACAGGCTTCCCCTCTCCATTCTCACGGAGGCCTATTACCTGAAGTATCACAGCCCCGATTTGATAGAAAGGGAGGCCAGGGGGCTCCTTGAGGGCCTCAGGAGATTCTTCAACTACGGGTACCCCACCATCCGGGGAGTGAATGTGCGGGAGAATATCATAGAACTGCATACTTCTGGTACATGGGACAGTCTCATAAGTTCTGCCCACATTAATGGAAAGAGGCTCCTTCTGGAGAAGAGGGAGGGAAAGGCCCTGGTCCACCTTACTGCTGGAAGCGGTAATCTGAGGGTTGTCCTGAGGAATTATGCGGGTATTCCATCCGAACCGCTGGAGATGACCATAAACAATGTCATAAGCACCTATGTGATGGATGTATATCCGGGCATAAAGCGGATTCCCAACCTGATCAGCATCTATTTTTACGATATATACGGCCTTCCCATAGGGGATGGTCAGGAGGTGCTCGTCAGGGTCAATGGGGAGGAGGCCCTCTTCTACACGGTCGGGGGAAGGATTTCCTTCGTGGCATCCGTTGAGGCGGATGAGTACAGTGTGGAGATAGAGGTTCAGGGAAGGAAGTTCTCCGAGACCCTCCGCCTCTCCGATGGAAAGGTGTATTATGCCCGAATCAGGGGGGCATGGGATGGATTCGCAATCGGTGAGAAGCGCACATATCCCATATTTGCAGATGGGAGTGTATTCTCTCCGGAGAAGAGGCTGAAGGTGGTGGCGCGGGGATACCAGACCATAGATGTTGACCTGGACGAGGGGGTCAGCGAGGTGGAAGTCTATCCCCTTTACGAAGGGGTATTTCACAGGAAAAAGGTTTTCATCGCATACGATGGCCTCAAGGATCTGGCCCACGAGCTTTCGTCTATGCTCTGGTTTGCCGGTGCAACTGTAAGGGTGGAGGCCTATGAGAATGAGCTGGAGATTACCCGGAAGGCCGTAAATTTCGATGGGGATATGCTTGTCTATTTAAAGGGGATGAGGGAATCTGCCGTCGGGTATTATGAGATGGACGAAGCGGGTAAGAGGCTTGCCAGAATAATTTCGTCCCGTCTGCAGGTGTTTTCCATGCCCATGAGCGATCATCTTTTGATTCAGCCCTTTGGGGCCAGGGTAATGGTGGGGCTGGAGAAGGGTGGACAGAAGGTCCTGTCTGCCCTCGTGGATTCCCTTTACAGGTTCTTAAAGGGGGGTAAAGAATATGAAACGGCCTGATACGGGCATTTTGAGGATAAAGAGGAAGAGGTTTGGGGACGAAGTTCTCGTGCTCTATATGTACGATGGGGAAGTGGTGTATGCGTATTCCCCTTTCTCCGGGGAGGCCGTGGGGATAGGGAATGTGATGGATTTCCTGAATGACATCGTTAAATCCTATAAATGGGACCTGACGCACGAATTTACTGAGATGAGCGAAAAGGAACTGGCAAGCGTCCTGAATGTCCCCGGAATCAGATACGATTCCATATCGAAGAAGATATCGGGCCGTTTGAAGGAATTGCTGGAAGGGATCAGGGGGATATGGAGTTATGGGGTTTTCGACAGCAGGGGATTTCTCATAACCGGATACAATCTGAACCCTGCGGTCCTGAAGGATTTTTCCAGAACATACGAGAGTACAGTCAGGATGTTGAAGAGGCTGGATGTGCAGAATGTGAATTTCTTCCTCATGAAGCACAGCGATAATGTCTTCTCCCTCTTTTTGCCCATCAATGGAAAGTATTTTTTCTTCTTCATCTTCGAGGAGTCCCATATATCCATGGGGTATGTGGTCAGTTCCCTGGTGCACGAGATTAGGGATCACCTCGAAAAAATACTGGTGGCTTAATACTTTTGACCCTGTAAAATTCTCGCCATGAACCTCGAAGAGATAAAGAGGGTGGTGGACAGGTTTGCGGAGGATGTGGATCCGGGTCTCATAGCGTGCGACCTCTTCGATAAAGATGGATTTTCCATCTACGGGATAAACTCCAGCCAGGATATGTGCAGTATCTTCAGCCACATAACCAATATGATTCACAAGTCCCTGGAGAACACATCCTTTCCCCGAATGGAATACTACACCATCTTTGCACAGGACAATAAGATGGTTCTGATTGCGGATCTGGGCAACGGTTATCTCTTCGGGGCCATGATAGATAGCGAAAAGGCCAGACCCGGCCTTGTCTTCAGTGTTGCTCTTCCCAGGCTGATGGAGGATCTGAAGAAGCTCCTCTCTTAGAAACTGAAAGCCCCATCAGGAATCCCATCGTTAGATTCAGGACCACGGAGTCGAAGTTGTTTTCGAATATACCTGCCAGAGCGATGACCATGAAGGATGTGCCCGTGGCAAGGGGAAGGAAGGAGGGTTTTCCACTGCGGAGCCCCATCCTCAGGAACTTTGCGCTGAAGTAAATCAGAATCGCCATGATGAGAATCATTCCCACTATACCGCTTTCTGCAAGGGCCGTTATGTATGTGCTGTGGGCATGGGCATAGTTGTCGATTAGGCCCTTCATGTGGTACGGGATAAGATACGGGGATATATTGTGGTATCCCACGCCCAGTACCGGATGCTCTGCCCATATTTCTATGCCTGCCCTCCAGAAATTCATCCTCAGGGCCATGCTTCCTGCTATGGAGCTGTTGAAAAGGGTTATTATCGCCGCCGATACCCCGACGAGGGCCGCAGAGATGCCCAGAAACACTTTCCATCTGTTTCTGAATTTGATTGCTGTCAGGAGCATGATTCCCAGGAATGCCGACGGAATGTATGCCCTCGATGTGGTCATGAGGAGCGAAAGCAGGGCGAAGAATGCATAGGGGGCGAACTGCTTTCTGAAGAAGTAGGTGGCAGAGAGGAACAGTATGCTCATTATGGAATAGAAGCCCGCTGCGACGAGTTTGTGGGAGAAGAACCCCGTAAATTTCCCGGATCTGTCCCATGTTATATCGTAGGTCCTGACCTCTAATTTTCCGTTGAACATGAAGGCATCGGGGTCCCTCAGATGGACGAAGAAGGTCTCCTCTCCCATCAGCTCGTAGTTTCCGGGAGTCAGCTTCAGGTATGCGGGGTATCCCGGATTGGGCAGAAGGGAATCCACTTCCGCCCCCTCCCTGCGCAGATGGGCGAATGTGGGGCGCGGGTCGTAATTGTAGATGTGCACCTTTGTTTTCTTCAGTATCTGGAATGAGCAGTGTTTGCTGCACCTTATGATGTACTCCCTCTGTCCGATGCTCCCGGAGAATCTGTCCGCAATCCCGAAGAGGGCTATCAGAGTTATTACCATTCCCAGGGAGTGCAGGTAAATTCTCAGGGATTTGCTGTCCACGGGGGAGTTGGAAAAGATGATGTATCCGGACTTGTCGAACAGTTCCTTCAGTTTGGTGAGCTTCAATCCATTGGCCCACATGGTGATTCCCCGCCATACATACAGGAGTACCAGAAGCAGATAATCTGCCGGGAATCTGTATCGTATTACACCAGCCACCCATAGGATGAGGTAATACAGGAGGAGTATGGCCATGGGGACATAGCTGATGGAGAAGGATATGGGCAGGGTAATCAGGAAGAGGCTCACCATTGCGCGCTCGAATATGAGCATGGGTTTGAAAACTTTAAAGGACCGGGGATCTCATCCTACTGAGGAATGACCACTGGAAATGCGCAGTATATCCCATCATCCGACGGGGAAACCTGAATGCTGTCAACTGTACCGCCTTTCAGGATGAGGAGATAGTTGGGCCCTGCTCCAGAATATCCGTTTATGCTTACATAGAAGACCCCGTCTTCCTCCGTTATGCAGTTGAGGGTATTGCCCACCCTCGTGGTATCCAGAATCCTCATGCCTGTGTCCACAAAGTATAGCCTGCCGAAGAAATTGCCCAGCAGTCCCCTTCCGTCGTCCGAGAATGCCATGGAGTATATGTTATCGCCAATAGGAAGACTGTCCACCTTCTCCAGTGCGGGGAATGTCAGCCTGTAGAGTATGCTTCCCGTCTGTCCCGGGATTCCCGACGAGACCACCATTACATAATTGCCGACCCTGTCCAGCCCCCCCATTCCGCTTTGAAGGACGGCGCTGTCCATCTTGTGGAGATTTTCGTCCAGGAGGAACACCTTCGCCGGATAGGGATAATTATAGTTCTCGTCCATTCCATTGGCTGTGGCCAGTATCCCCCTGTATATGTTTATGGGCCTGGGGGCAAGGGGAACGGTGTCCACATCCCCCGTGCGGATGTCCATCGTGAGCAGGTGTTCGCTGTACGATTTTCCGAAGTCGCTCATCACCAGCAGGGAGTCTATTAGTATTCCCTGGAGGGGGTTGCTCCAGGAGGGAAGAGGAATTTCTCCGATTACCAGCCCCTCCCTCAGCCCTATTATGCTCACAGATGGGGAGCCCGTGAATCCCCCCGAGTTTATTACCAGCAGGGTATCTCCCTTCTGTATCAGGTGATTGGGGATGTCCCCCTCCCCTGTGGGTATCCACTTTACCACCGCTCCGCTTTGCGGATCCACCAGTGCGATTTGCCTGCTCGCCTGGAGCAGAACGGCGAGCAGATTCGAGGAGGAGGGCGGAGGTGCTTCGGGAAGTCCGGAGCAGGATGCCAGGAGCAGGAGGTAAACAATCCTCTTCATGATTAGAAGAGCCCGCCCGGCCGGGGCGGGAGCTTACAGTCCGAAGAAGGCCCCGAAGACTTTATCCACGAAGGATGTGTATGCATCGGGGAAGAGACCCATCAGGAGCACCAGAACGGCACTGACCACTGCAACAGCGTAGGGTATCCTGCTCGAGGGGAGCTCCTTCTCCGAATCGTCCCTCTGGAAAGCGTAATACACCACCCTCAGGTAGTAGTAGGCGGATATGGCGCCGTTGAAGAAGAGCCATATTGCCAGCAGGGGATGGTTCATCTGGACCATGGAGAATGCCAGGAAGAACTTGGCGAAGAATCCGGCGAATGGGGGAATACCTGCCAGAGATACCATCAGGGCCGCCAGAGCAAAGGCCAGATCCGGTTTCCTCTGGAAGAGGCCCCTGAGGTTCTCTATGTGGGTGTTGCCCTCGCTGGTTATCTGCAGTACCGCGAAGGCTCCGAAGGTGGTAATCGTATAGACGAGCATAAACACAATCGCCGCCTTGACGGCCTCCAGGCCCCCTGCATACACCACTGCCAGGACATACCCTGCATTTGCTATGGTGGAGAAGGCCAGGAGTTTCTTCACGCTGTTTTCCCTCAGAGCGGCTATATTACCCACGAGCATCGTTATTACCGATAGCCACAGGATGAGGCCCTTCCACAGGGCGGGATAGTTGACCAGCAAGCCCTGAAAGATGGCAAACACCAGACCGATTGCGGCTGTTTTGGATACGGTGGATACGAATCCCGCCGTGGGGGTGGGTGCCCCCTCGAACACATCCGGTGTCCAGAAGTGGAAGGGAACGGCTGAGAGTTTGAATCCGAAGCCCACTATGATGAAGGCAAGGGCTATGGAGGACAGAATTATCACTTCTCTGGGAAAGCCTGCCTGCGCCAGCGTGTATATCCTCTGGAATGTGGTGCCGAAGTCGATGGTTCCATAGGCCAGGTACAGGAAAGCTATTCCCATTGTGAGGAATGCGGTGGACAGGGCTCCAAGGAAGAAGTACTTGCCCGCGGCCTCGTAGCTGAAGAGGTCCTTCCTGAATGCCACGAGGGCGTACAGGGAGAAGGAGAGGATTTCCAGAGACAGGAGCAGGGTGGGCCAGTTGTTGGATTTAATCAGGAGCATTCCTCCCAGAAGGGCGGACAGGGTGAGGAACTGATAGTCACCGCTTGCCCTGCTCCTGAAGTAGTCGTAGGATAGAAGGACGAAGTATATGGTGCCCACAATCATTATGGTATCCATGAATCTCTCCACCACGCCCAGACGCAGGCTCTTTATGATATAGACAAGATTCTGGTGCTCGTTTATGAAGGCCCCGAGGCCCTTGTAGTAGTCGGGACTTATGAGGCTCAGATCCCGCAGGGCGAAGAATCCCGCCACCAGCAGGAATAGCAGCGACACCAGGGTGGCTAAGAACCCCTTTCTGCCCAGCACTATTTCGAGAATCAGAACGACTAAAATCCCTGCAAGAATGGTAATTTCGGGCAAAAAGTACTGAATCATTGCTCTTCTCCTTGTTCAATTGTTTCCTCTTCCTGTGCCTCCATTCCCTGAATCTCCTGTAGCTCCTCCTGGATCACCTCCGGCTGTATATTCCTGCGGAGATTCACTACTTCCACTACGGAGGCGGAAGTGGGCTCTGTGTACTGGAGAGCCATCTTCGGATAAACTCCGAGTGCAAACACGAGGATGAGGGGCACCAGCACTGTCAGGAATTCGTACAGGGTCATATCCTGTGTTTTGAGCTTATCAGAGGAGTTGAGGAAAGCCAGCTTCTGATAGGCGGGCAGCATATAATAGGCGGCGACGATGACCCCTATCACCCCGATGTATGCCCACCACGGATTGGCATTGTAGGCACCGAGCAGTGCGAGAAATTCTCCGATGAATCCATTGAGTCCGGGAAGTCCGATGGATGCGAGCATGAAGATGGCAAAGATCACCATCATGAAGGGAATGACCCTGGCCAGCCCGCCTATATCCGCCAGGCTGGTCGTCCTGTATCTGGAATAGAGGAATCCGAGGAGAATGAACAGTACGCCCGTGGTGAGGGCGTGGTTTATCATCTGTATGCTGGCCCCCTGAAGCCCGTAAACATTGAAGGCAAATATACCCAGGATTATGAATCCCATGTGGGCAAAGGATGAGTAGGCCAGCAGTCTCTTGAGATCCGTCTGGATCGCCGCCATGAATCCTCCGTAGATGATACCGATAATTGCGAGGACTGCTATGACATTGGACATCTGGGCTGCGCCCTGAGGAAATAGGGGGATTGCAAAGCGGATGAAGCCGTAGGTTCCCATCTTTGCCATGAGGGCGGACAGCATTACCGTCACGGATATGGGGGCGCTCACATAAGTGTCTGGGAGCCAGGAGTGGAAGGGAAAGAGGGGAGATTTAACCGCAAATGCCAGCGCAAATGCCAGAAAGAGCCATATCTGAACGGACAGATCCATCAGGGCAGTGCTGGAGCGGACGGCCATATAGTCGAATGTGCCCGTCTGGAGATACAGGTAGATGATGGCCACACCCATGAATATACCGCTGAGCATCGTGTATATGAAGAACTTAAAAACGCTGCGGTATCTGTTTTCATCTCCGAACATTCCTATGAGGAAGTAGGCCGGAATCAGAGTCATCTCGTAGAATACGAAGAAGAGGAACAGATTTAGGGAGGAAAACACCCCTACGATTGCCCCCGTGAGGATCAGGAAGAAGAAGGCAAAGACTTTCTCCCCATCCTTTATGAGCCTCAGGGATGAGGCAAAGGCAATTAGGGCTATCAGGGTAGTCAGGACTACCATCAGGAGAGACAGACCGTCGGCTCCCAGTATGTAGTTGATGCCGAAGGAGGGAATCCACGCATACTTCTCCATCAGCTGGAACTGACCGGCTCTGGAAAGGTCAAAACTGCCCAGAGCTATGAGGGACAGAAGAAACTCCATACCCAGGACCACAAGGGAGTATCCAAGAACGAATTTCCTGTCTCTGGGGAGAATTAAGAGGAGCAAAGCCCCTATTACTGGCACCCATATCAAAAGGCTCAAAATTCCGTTCATTGCTCTCCTCCTTTATAGCACCAGCAGGTAAAGTATCAAAATAAATCCTGCTGTCATCAAAAGGGCATAGGTGCTGTATTTCCCATCCTGAAGCTTCCTGACGATGTTTCCGGTAGCGGCGGTGAGACCCGCGGATCCCACCACAGTTCCGTCTATGAAGAGGTCTTCGAAGAACCTGTAAACTCCCGCGGCCAGGGACCTGAGCCATCCCATCAGGACTATCTCATACCAGTCGCTTATGATGCCCCAGCGGTAGTAGAGGATTTTGTATATGCCCTTTACGATGGGATTTTCTCCAAGAGAAGAAGGAACTGCGGGCTTCACATACATGAAGTAGGCGATGAGGATACCGATCAGGGCCAGCCCATTGGTTATTATGGGAAGCGTTATGCCGGCCTGCGTGTGCTCGAAGTGGGCGTGGGGCAACTGCGCTTCCAGGAAGTGCTGGAACCAGCCGGAGACGAATCCCGCAACCACGGCGAAGAAGGCCAGCACCCACATGGGTATCAGCATAACCGGAGGAGATTCGTGGGCTTTTTCGTAGAGCTCTCTGTCCCGTGGCTCTCCGAAGAACACCCTGAACACCAGACGGAAGGTGTAGAAGGCAGTCAGAAGCACCCCGGTGAGGGTCAGGTAGAATATGATGCTGTATCCGGACAGTTCACTGTAGTGGATAATGGCATCCTTGGACCAGAATCCGGCAAATGGAAAGATGCCTGCCAGTGCAAGGGAACCTATCAGGAATGTCCAGAAGGTGTGGGGCAGTTTCTCCTTCAGTCCCCCCATCCTGTTTATGTCGAGGACATCGTGCATGGCGTGCATGACGGAGCCCGCTCCCAGGAACAGGAGGGCCTTGAAGAAGGCATGGGTGTAGAGGTGGAATATCCCTGCCCAGTAAGCACCGAGGCCCACTCCCACCATCATATAGCCAATCTGGGAGATGGTGGAGTAGGCTATGATTCTCTTTATGTCGTTGTTTACGAGGGCCATGGTGGCCGCAAATACAGCGGTGAAAGCTCCGGTGAGGGCCACTATATATCCCGCTTCAGGCACCTGAACGAAGAGGGGCGCACTCCTGGCCACCATATACACTCCGGCGGTGACCATGGTGGCGGCATGTATCAGGGCCGAAACCGGAGTGGGACCCTCCATCGCATCCGGCAACCACACATACAGGGGAAACTGGGCCGATTTACCGGTGGCTCCTATGAAGAGGAATATGAGGGCGAGACTCAGAAGACCTTTATTGACAGTCAGATTCGACCCGAATATGTCCGTGTAGTTAAGGGTTCCGAACAGGGCGAAGAGGGTGAAGATGCCCAGCAGGAAACCCGCATCGCCGATCCTGTTCACTATGAAGGCCTTGTTTGCGGCATCCGAGGCGCTCTTCTTGTGGAACCAGAATCCGATGAGCAGGTACGAGGCCAGACCGACCCCTTCCCATCCCACGAACATCAGAACATAGTTATTGGCCATCACCAGAAGGAGCATCGCGAAGACGAAGAAGTTCAGATATGCGAAGTAGCGGGCGTAGGAGCGGTCCTCAGCCATGTATCCCACGGAGTACAGATGAATCCAGAAGGAAACGAAGGTGACGACGAAGACCATGATGGCGGCCAGGTTGTCGATGTAGTATCCGAAGGGGACATGCAGTTTATCGGCTATTATCCATGTCCAGAAGGTGTTTTCAAACACCTGACCCGAACCAGCCACCTGCCACAGGATTGCCAGTCCTCCCAGGGCGGATATTCCGAGGGCAGGAACGGCTATCCAGTGGGCTTTTTTCCCGATATACCTGTTGAATATACCGTTTATTAAGAAGCCCACGAAGGGCACGAACAGGGTTAAAAGCACCAGCGCGTCCATTTCTCTCCTCCTTTAATCTGACTTCAGGCTGTTAAATTCATCTATGTTGGCGCTTCCCTTGAGGCGGTACAGATTGATAACGATGGCGAGACCCAGGGCCACCTCCGCAGCAGCAATGGCCAGAATTACCAGAGCGAATACCTGTCCTTCGAGAGAGCCGACCACATTACCCACGGTTATGAGGGCAAAGTTTGCCGAGTTGAGCATGAGCTCCAGACCCATGAGCATGATCAGGGTGTTGCGCCTGAACAGGACTACCAGCGCCCCGATCGAAAAGTAAAGCAGGGCAAGCATCAATATCCAGTAAGTGTAGTTCATTGCTCCTCTCCTTTTTTACCCAAAACCACCGCTATAACTATTGCCACCAGAAGCAGGATGGATGCCAGCTCGAAGGGGATGAGATAGTCCCTCAGGAGCAATTCGCCCAGTTTTCCTGGAGAGCCTTCCGGACCCAGCTTCCACGCAGGTAACTTTATGACATACAGGTAAACACCCAGGAGAGATAGGAGGGAAATCATCAGTACAAAGGCCACGAGTCCCTTGAAGGAGAGGTCCATATCCGAAAGGGGATCCCTGAGGTTCAGAATCATTATGACGAAGAGGAAGAACACCACGATGGCTCCGGAGTAAACGATAATCTGTATCACTCCCAGGAAGGGGGCGTTGAGCATAATGTAGATGGCCGCCAGTGATACGAAGTTCAATAATAGCCCCAGGGCGTTGTAAACCGGCCTCTTTGCGAACAGGACCACCAGCGCCCCCCAGAGACCCAGAAGGGCGAATAGGGTAAATATTACCGCCGTTAAAGTCATGTCCTGTGCTCCTTTTTAATTGCTTCCTCGTACTCACCTTCCAGAAACATGAACTCTTTCTTTTCCTCGAACTTCTCCGGTTCTCCTTTTTCCCTCGCGTACTCCATCTCCCGCTCGTGCAGGCGGGCAGGAAACTCCAGAGGCTTCCCATCCAGCTCCTCTGCCCTTCTGTAGTAGCCCAGCCACGCCTGTCTGGGCTGGACGCCGGGAGGAACGAAGAGCCTGTCCTTGTCCCATACGAGTTTTTCTCTGCTGTCCGTTGCCAGCTCGTAAACATCCGACATGATTATTACCTCATCGGGACAGGCTTCGACGCAGAATCCGCAGTAAATGCATCTCGCAGCATCCCACATCCACACCGCCGCGTACCTCTCTCCCTTGCTGACGGGATTGTCCAGGGGATTCTCACCCCCCTCTATGTAAATGGCCTCGGAAGGGCATATTGCCGCACACAGCTGGCAGGCGATACACCTCTCCAGGCCATCTTCGTGCCTCTGGAGCCTCAGGGCCCATCGGGCTCTGGGAGGTAAATCCCTCTTCTCGTCGGGGTACTGAACGGTGAATGTGTTATGGGCCACATTCTTCGCATTGTGCTTCAGCGTTATCCACAGGCCCTTAAACAGGGCGAAGATTCCCTTCATGGCTCACCCCCAAATTTTAATCAGTGCCGTTATGAGAATGTTTAGCAATCCCAGAGGGATGAGGACCTTCCATGCGAACTTCATGAGCTGGTCGTAGCGGGTTCTGGGATAGGTCCACCGGACCCACAGGAAGAAGTAGACGAAGAAGAGGGTCTTTATGGCAAACCACCACACCCCATCGGGACCCGGTCCGTACCATCCGCCCAGGAAGAAGGTGGTTATGAGGGCAGACGCGATGACCACATGGGCGTATTCACCGGCGAAGAACCATGCGAATCTCATGGAGGAATACTCCGTGTGGTATCCACCTACAAGCTCGGATTCTGCTTCGGGCAGGTCAAAGGGAGCCCTGTTCGTCTCCGCAAATACGGCTATCAGGTATATGATGAATGCGATGGGCTGTGTGATGGCAAATGGAAGGTGGGACTGGGCCTTTACTATATCCACGAGGGAGAGGCTTCCAGCCATCAGAACCACGGAGGCTATGGCCAGGGCCATCGGGATCTCGTAGGAGACCACCTGTGCCGCCGCGCGCAGACTTCCTAACAGGGAGTACTTGGTTCTGGATGCCATTCCTGCCAGAATCACGGAGTAGCCGGAGAGGGCCGATATGCCGAGAAGCAGAAGGACTCCAACGGGTGGATCTGCGAGGGTCAGGTTCTCCGCGAAGGGAATCAAGGCAGTTGCCGCTATGACACCGGTCATTATGATACCCGGAGTTATGAAGTGGAGCAGGGGATCGACCGGCGAGGGAACGATTTCTTCCTTGAAGAACAGCTTCAGCACATCCGCTATCGGTTGCAACAGGCCGAATGGCCCCGTTTTATTGGGACCTATCCGGTCCTGAATCCACGCGGCCACCCTTCTCTCGGCCCATGTGGCATAGGTGGCTGCGGTTAAAACGACGGCCAGGATACCGACCGCCTTGGCTGCGAAAATCAGCAGTGGTTGTCCAGACATACTTTGAAAAGTATAATGGCGAAGGGGGAGAATTCAGTATGTGTTTAACATACACTTCGGGGGTGGAATTGACACACAGGGACTGGCATATAAAATATTCGAGTGCATGTGTATTGTATGGCTGGAGCGCATACCTTGGCTTCCGGCCGCCGTTATGCCATTCCCAATGGTTCAAAAATGGGTGTTATGGGAACTTTTCCCCTTCATGAACTCCACGGGGCCATGTCCCTTAAACTTTCACCAGTTTGTTATGATATTTTCGATGGAGGATTCATGAAATGATGGAGGCCAGAAAGCTGGAAGGGAATGAAAATATCCGCCATTCGAAAGATGACGGCATATTCCTTCTGGTGGACAGTGTGAACAGGGACAATGCCCTGGTCATTCAGAGGGATGGCAGGGTTGTCTATGCGGATACATCTATGGGGGTGGGGATTTCCGAGCTGGTGAAGATTCGAAAGATGAAACCCACCCATGTTTACAGGCTCGATGGAATTATGGATGAGGATTATGTCAATCCCCGGGTCGTAGAGGCCCTGAGGAGGCACGCTTCCGGCCCCCTTCCGGTGGGATTGTTCTCCAGGGATGAGAACTTCCAGTTCGATATAGGGGTCCAGAATGGGAAAGTTATATGGGCCAATGCCTACTACAGGGGGAACCACATCGTGGGATACACTGCACTGCGCCTGTTTCTCTCCTCCAGGGTGCAGAGAATCGATTTCAACCATACGATGGAACCCTCGGTAAAGCTCCTGGAGTTGCCTGTTGAAGATGTTCTGGCTGTATTCCGCCTGCCCGATATAAAGGTGGAGGCATCTGGTGGTGCTTCCGGGAGGATTACGCACAGCAGATTGCACAGGATTGTGAGCGGCCTGAGCATAGAGCCGTCCACATGGGATGATTTCGTAAGGGAATTCATATCCAGGGGGGGATCGTATGCTCTTGCATCGAGCGATGGAAGACTGGTTGTTTTGAGGGATGGGTATGTGGAGCGGGAGGAGAAACTGAGAGTCGATTATCAGTGTCCCCACTTCAGGGTGTGGGCGCTGGAGTTCAGCGGGGAGTACAGCATCAGTGGAAAGAAATTCGTTCTGGGCTCCATTGTGCTGGATATTCCCACTTTTCTGGTGAATGTCGAGCTCGAAGACAACATAGAGGCCTTCTTCTTCCTCTTCTCCGGATTCGAATACGACCAGTCCATAAATAGCGATCTTTTTATCGTATGGAGGAGGCCCTTCGTCAGCTTTTTCGACAACCCGGCAATCGTGGACTTCGAGGGCATGGACTGGGTGGTGATAAATATGGATGCGGTAAAAGGCCTGCCCCATAAAGAGGTTCTCTCCAGATACGCCTCTAAAATCCTGTTCGTTGGAAAGCCGCCTATCGAGGATGCTCCCCATGTAATTCCCGCGGGCTCCAGTCTCCTCGACGCAGTCTCCTTCATGCGGAGGATATCGGCTGGAAGTTCCAAGAAGGAGAGGATAGACATGTGCGTGGAGGTCAGGA
>JALSOK010000037.1 GCA_026986535.1 Caldifarciminota bacterium | reverse complement strand
CCTTAAGGAGGAATTTGCCCGGGAAGGAGGCTGAAAAGGAGAGGTTTGTGGACATGCTGATGGATTTGAGCAAGAGGTTTCCTCGTATGGGATTTTATTTCAGGTCCCTTATCGATAATGCTTCCTTCTCTACCACTCTCATAGGAGCTGTTTTCAGGCAGGTCAGAAGGCAGGAGATTATGTCCCTGTTCTCTGTTTTCCCGCTGGCTCAAAACCCTGCCAGCCTTTAACGATGCCTCCTGTGAACTCCGGCTGATTAAAAGAGTAAAATTTCCTACACAATCTTGAGGATATGTCCCTCCTTATCTGAGAAGCATTTTAAGGGAAAGTGTTATGATTGGAGACAGAGGTTTTGACGGGCTCAAATTACCCGATGTTGAGGTTATGACTGTCTGCAGAGGAAAGGGGAAAGCTTCCCAGGGGCAGTATGTAGAACTGTCCTCAGTGTGGTGGGAAAAGCTATGTCCCTACCCTGGAAAAAGGCATCACTGCTCAAGATATATCCATGCTAAGGCCATCTCCTTCAATAGAAAAACTAAACTCCTCGCCCTCCAGCAGTCTATATGATTTTCTCACTTTGGGTATTCCAGACTCCACAGCACAAAAGTCCTTCCAATCCTACCCAGCACCTCCCATATCCCATCAAAAACCGACATATACAGTAAAATTTTTTCATGCTGATACTGGCACTTGTCTCGCAGATAAGTATCGAACCGAAGTTCGCAGACAGGCTTTTTCCCTACATAAAGTTCGGAGAAGCATACAGGGGTACCCCCTTTCACTCCTACAAAGTGGCAATTCCCAATGTGAAGATCCTGGTATCACCGGATGAATCCCCCTACATCATCCTCTCCAGCTATAAGATAGCCTATTTCCTGGGCCAGTGGACAAAGGATTTCGGTTCATCCGCCCGGCAGTATGCAGAGAAGCGGTTTCCGGATCTGGTAATTTTCGACAGGAACACCGATTACGACGGAAATCTCATCGTGATTGGAACCAAAAACGACCTCTTCAAAAAGCTCATAAAGAAGAACTCGAAGAAGGCAACCATAAAAGTGGTAAAGGATGGGAACAGGCAGATAATGTTCGTGTACGGGCCGGAAGATGGAATCCTGAAGGCGGTGGATTACCTGTCATTCGTGAGGCTGAACTTCAAAGTGGGTGCATACGAAGGCTTCTTCAACTTCGTCCGCCTGAGGGGAATGATAGAAAAGGGCTACTACGATGCCGCCCTCGAACTCATAGAAAGCCCCGACTACATAAAGAGATGCTTCAAAAATCTCGTAATTGCCGGTCCCATGATGAAGAAGATGCCCGAGGACTTCGTCAAAATGGCCAGAAAGAGGAACAACCTGATTTTCAAGGAACTGCCTCCGGTTCTCAAACAGGGAGACAAGGAGAAAGCCATCGCCCTGTGGGAGGAGGCCATGACCACATGCTACTACTGTCATCAGGAGAAGAAATACAGAAAGTACAATCCCCTCCCCTCCATACATCTGCACCACAACGACATTGCCCTTTACTACTTCAACAACTGCACAGTTTGCCACAAGGGATATACACGGATAAGGACCATAAGCAACATGGGGCAGTGAGCGGGCTTCCGCCCGCTTTTAGAGTTTGCCCGAAGACATTGTCGTAAACTTTTCAGCATGTATAATCTAATAATCTTCTCATTGGTCAGCTTCTTTCAGGACATGTCCAGCGAAATGATTTTCCCCCTCCTGGCCATAATGATCACTCAGATGAACATGCCCTTTTATATGGGCCTTATGGAAGCCATAGCGGAGCTGACATCCAACATCCTCAAGCTGGTATCCGGTCTTCTGTATGACCGGTTTCGCAGGGCCAAGCCCCTGGTAATCGCAGGGTACTCGATATCCACCCTGGGAAAAGCCATATACCCCTTTGCCACATCCGGAATTCACATAGTGGCAGGAAGATTCGTGGACAGGATTGGAAAAGGGATAAGGACCACGCCCAGAGATGCGCTGATGTCAGAAGGACTGCCTCCGGAGAAACAGGGCTTTGCATTTGGACTCCACAGGTTTGCAGACACCCTCGGAGCCATAGCCGGCCCCCTGATACTCCTCTTGCTCCTGCCCCACTTCTCAACCCGCTCCATCCTGATAATCGCACTGATTCCAGCAGTTTTAGCAATAAGCCTCCTGTTCCTGATAAAGGACACGCTCATAAAAACCACAAAGCGGTTCAAAGTATCCCTGAAGAATATCCCCGCCGGATTCTATGTATTCATGGCCATGGTCTCGATGGGGGCAATATCCGTGGGATTCTATCTACTGAAGGGCCATCAGGGGAAGATTATAGCCACAAATTACCTCATATTCAACATCCTCTATGCAATCTCCTCCCTCATAGGGGGGCGGATATACGATAGATGGAACGGTATGGTCTTCACCCTGCCGCTCTTCCTCATTGCCTCTTCATTTTCTATGATATACGGGGGAAATCCATTAATCGCCACCTCCCTGTACGGGATCTTCTTCGGTCTGTTCGAAACCCTTCCGAAAGCCCACCTGGGACGCATTAAAGATATGAAGGGAACCCTGTTCGGAACCTATTTCCTGATTGTCGGAATCTCTATGTTCATCGGAAACCTGATAGCGGGAAGCATATTCGGGCAGGCAGGTTCCACGGGAGCATTCTATTTCTCCCTTGCCATGGGCATAGCCTCCTTTATAGCCCTGCCTTCGGCTGTAAAGGTTCACACATAAGCAAATAAAAGAGCGCAGATATGCCCATAAACAGGAGGAAGATTACAGAGAATTTTAGATTTCTATAGGCTTTACGCACATAATCAAATTTCTCCTTCGCAATATGGGAATTTACATAAATTTGCTCCATTATGTCTCTCTTTACCTGTTCTTCCTTATACTCCCTATTAAACGCATCGAAACTCTCGAATTTCCTCCTATCAGCAATATGATTCCAGAACACTATAGATTTATACTCCTTATCATTCAGATAACTCTGAGCATTGACCCTTGGAGAGACTGTCTTTCTGAACATCTGAACGAAATTCCATTCGAACCAAAAGAAAAATAGAGCGGCGATTATGAAAACAGAGAACAGGCAACAAACGGGAAACTTTAATATACAGGACGGTTTTTCAAGAACTACACGATAGATAAGGGCTACGGCAAACGGAACAAGGGCAAGGTGGACAACCAGAAGCAGGTTAATTTTATTATCTGCCCGCTCAATTTGACCCTGTATGTGCTCCAGATGCTTCCAGAGAAAATTCAAATCCATGCTTAAATTTTACTCAACTGCTTCAAAACCAGTTCTTCCCCCTCGATTATGGCTCTGACCCCTGCAGACCTCAGATGCTTAGAAACTGCCTGCTTCGTTATTCCAAAAGCACGGCCTATCTTTTCATAAGGGGGCTGTCCGCTCAGTATATAGTAAGATGCGAGTGCCTTCTGTCTGTCCGTCCATCGGGATTCTATCACCTGGATGAGAAAATATATGCCATTGACCAGACTGTCCAGTTCGTCTCTGTCCGATCGCAGGACGAATTTCCTGCCCTTTCTCTTCGCATATTCGATGCCGTCTCTGGCCCTGTAAAATGCATTTCCCCTCATGGTGGTGAAATCCTCCCCGGCATACTCCACTGCTCCTATACCACAACCACAGTAAAAGGGAACAGGTAGATTGTACCGGAGCCAGCGAAATACGGGCACTATGCCTTTCACAGAGGACAGAACCCCCTGAAACTCATCTCCGACGGTAAATGCAAATGGTACATCTATTCCAAAATCGACCCGTTCGTTCAATCGATTCAACAAATCCTTTATAGTGGCTATAACTCCGGGCCAGTTCTCTATCCTTCTCGAAGACTTCAAATCACAGATAAATGCCGCCCTCAACGAATTCTCATCGACCATCGTTCGGTTCATTTTCCAAAAACCCCCTTACTATCCTGGTGAATTCCTCACCCCTGTGAGCATAATTGCGAAACATATCGAAGCTGGATCCGCCTGGGGAAAATAGAACCGGTTCCCCCTCCGACAGTTCCATGGCCCTCCTCACCGCCTCTTCCAGAGAATCCACACATACAGGTTTGAATCCGGCCTCCCGCAGTCTTCCGCACATCACACCCACCCCTATGAGATGGGACACCCGCTTCCCCACCTCATCCCTTAGAATAGAAAGGTCAATCCCCTTCGTCAGCCCGGCCATAATGAGGATGCACCTGTCGAAAGTGCGCAGGGCATGGAGCACAGCGTGGGGATTGGTGGCCTTCGAATCATTGTAGAATTCTATTCCCCCGATTTGTGCGACGAATTGAAGCCGGTGGGGAGGGAACCGATAGGATGGAAGATTCTTATACATAACCCCCCTTGTCTCTTCCACCGGATCCTTCCCCTCCCTGTAGAAGTAGTCATAAACTGCAAGGGCAGTAGCAGAAAGGTTGTACCTGTTGTGCACCATGGAAAACAACCGGCGGGATGCACGGGAAAGGGTCCCGAGGTTAAAAACCTCCTTCCCCATTACGAAAAGACTATCTGCAACCCAGTAAGCATCTGCGGATGAATCATTCAGAGAAAAGTATAGTTTCAGAGGGCTTATGTGCCGCGTGCTCTTTACAACCAGCTCGTCATCCATATTCAGCACAGCGACATCGGTTTTCCTCATATACTCGAACATGCGCAATTTGGACCACAGGTAATGTTCGAAATCCCCATGCCAGTCCAGATGATCCGGAGATATGTTCAGAAGAACGGCGGTATCGAATCTCATTCCCCTGTTGATGGAAAGCTGGAAACTCGAAAGCTCCAGGATGAACACCCCCCTGTCCACCATCACAGAAGAAAAGGGGATTCCCACATTACCCGCCAGAGCGGGCTTCTCCTCCCTCAGAAGATGCTCCATGAGGGTGCTGACGGTGGTCTTCCCGTTGGTTCCCGTGATGGAAAAGATGAAGCTCTCCTCCCGTACCAGCTTTCTGTAACCCAGCTCCACTTCCGAAATGAGGGGAAGTCTTATCCTCTCGAGAACCCTGCGGGGAATCCCGGGACTCGGCACCACCACATCGTACCGGTACAGGTCTTCTGCCCTCACCGGGCCCATAATGGGCAATCCCTCCACGAGGAGCGGGAACCTGCGAACCCTGTCCTCGAATACACTCACTCTGTTTCCATAATCCCTGAGCAATCTGACAGCACTGCGGCCAGAAATACCCGCCCCCAGAACAGCCGCCCTGCCGAAGTACAGCCCTTTCAATCCGATAAAAGTTTAATCCCTCAGCCTCTCCTCACATCTCCTTATACGCGAATGAAGGTGGAGGAGATACAGGAATATCCCCACCCAGAAGACCGCGTATGCAGCAAAGAGATAAACCATGGAAACCCTCCTTTACTTCGTATCACCAAACATCTCCATTCGATATGTAAAGTAATGAAGCACTATATACAGGAGAACAACAGTTGCGAGAGTAATCCAGAGGACGAACTGCATCTGGGGCGAAAGGCCCGACTTCTCGGAGCCCTCGATGATAACCGGATGGATGCTCCTCCACAGCCTTATGGAGAGAAAAGTGGCGGGAACATTCAAAAATCCGACGATGGCAATGTAGGAGCTGATGCGGGCACGGGCCTGTGGATCATCCTCCATCATTCCCCTGACCGTCATATAACCGGCATAATACAGAAGGGCAACCGCCATCGTCGTGAGCCGGGGGTCCCATGTCCAGAACACACCCCATGCGGGCTTCGCCCATATACTCCCCATAAGGATGGCAATAACTCCAAACAGGAGTGCCAGCTTCACATTCACATAGGCAAGGAGGTCCCACCTGTCTTCACGGGTCTTCAGGTACATGATGGAAAATGCCATGGCCAGGAACATTCCCACGAACATGACCCATGCAGCAGAAACATGATAATAGAAAATCTTCTGGATATGGCCGAGAACTGTTCCATTGGCACCGGGCCATTTGGCGGGGGGAGCCCATACGAAGACCAGATACAGGTCATAGGGGACCAGGATGCCCAGAGCGTATATTATGCTCCTTATGATAAAGCTCATCGAAGAAATTTTAAAGAACGCATTAAAATTTATTTGTATGATTGCACTGATATTTCCGAGAAACGACATCGAAGCCTCGGATATAGCTCTGAAAGCGGGTCTCGACTCCGATGAGATATATGTGGTTCCAAAGTACATGTTCAGGGAAGAGGAAGTGGTATTTTCCCGCCTGAATAAATCCAGAGCGGCGATATTGCTGACCACGGATCCCATGGTAGAATTGGATGATGATACGCGCAGAGAGATTGTTTATCTGCTCGAGAGAGGAAAACCCGTTTATGCAATATTTCCGAAAAATTCGAGTGCTGGAACAGAACTGGAAGCACTGAAGGGCAAATTCGGCAATCTCCTGTACCCCGTCCCCTATGATGCGGAGGACCCGCAGAGCATACTCGATAAGGTAAAGAAAGAACTGGAGAATGTGAGCACTAAAAAGGAAACCAATCTAACACCACTGCTTCTTATTATCGCTGGCCTGCTTCTACTCTACCTCCTGTCCGATAACCGATAATGAAGGAGATTCTTCTTCTCGACAACAATATCCTCGTATACCTTTACAGCACTTTCAAAAATGGATCCAATAGGGAACTGAAAATAACTCTGGAATATGTACTAAAAAGGGCCCGGGCCAACGCAGTATGGGTACCCTCATCTGTCATAAGCGAATTTCTGAGCGTGAGAAAAAACAGAGACAAAAGGGAGAGTTTCCTCCAGAAAGTCGAAACGATCCTGAAGCAGAAAGGGATAGACTTCAAGGAATGCTTAGAACAAAGCGAAACTTCTATTAAATCTCTGATGGAGGAATTCGAAAATATAGACCGCGGTGAGGCGGATGCCCATACCCAGGCAACGGCTCTCGCCTCCATGGAGAAGAAAAGTGGAATCCTCGGAGTGAAATTCCTGACGAATGACCGGGGTTATCTCCACTGGGTCTCCAAACAGAGCACGAACTTCGAAGTACTGGACTGGAATGACATCTGCAAGTACATCGGGCTGAACATGGGATGCAGAAAGTGAAAGGGCGGGGAACGATGCCCCCGAACCCGAATTATGCGGCCTTCTCTTCCTGCGGTCTGTAGAACTTATCGAGCCATTCTTTCTTGATTCTGACCAGCTCGCTCCTGGGCAGGAGGGACAGAAGCTCCCATCCTATCTGGAAGGTTTCCTCTATGGTGCGCCCCTCGAATCCCTGATTCACCATGCGCTTTTCGAACTCATCGGCGAACCTGATGTACTTCCTGTCTATCTCCGAAAGGGCATCCTCACCCACTATCGCGGCCAGACGCCTGTTATCCTTACCACGGGCATAGGCAGCGAAGATCTGGTCGGCCCACTGCCTGTGATATTCGGCCGTCTTTCCTTCCCCTATACCGGCATTCATGAGACGGGAAAGGGACGGAAGAATATCGATTGGCGGGAATATTCCGAGTCTGTGGAGCTCTCTGGAGAGAACGATCTGCCCCTCCGTTATGTATCCGGTCAGGTCGGGGATGGGGTGGGTGATGTCGTCATCCGGCATCGTCAGTATGGGAATCTGGGTCACGGAGCCCTTCTTCCCCTTGATACGGCCTGCACGCTCGTAAATGGTTGCCAGGTCCGTATACAGATAACCGGGGTATCCGCGCCTTCCGGGAACCTCTTCACGGGCGGCGGAAATCTCACGCAGAGCCTCGGCATAGTTGGTCATATCGGTCAGGATAACCAGGACATGATAATCCAGCTCGAATGCAAAGTACTCGGCAACCGTAAGGGCATACCTGGGGGTCAGGATTCTCTCTATCGTGGGGTCGTTGGCCAGGTTAATGAATGCGATGAGGCGGTTGCTCGCTCCCATCTCCTCGAACTGCTGTTTGAAGTATGCATACTCCCTCTGGGTTATTCCTATTGCACCGAATACTATGAGAAACTGCTCCCCTTCACCCCTGACGGTGGCATACCTCATTATCATAGCCGCAATCTCATTGGCAGGCAGACCGGATCCGGAGAAGATGGGGAGCTTCTGACCGCGCACCAGGGTATTGAATCCATCTATGGTAGAAATACCGGTCTGTATGAAGTCGGAGGGCTTTGCACGGGCAACGGGATTGATGGGAATTCCGATGATCGGCAGTCTCTTCTGGGGAACTACCGGAGGAAGTCCGTCTATGGGCTCACCCCTCCCGTTGAATATACGCCCTATCATATCGGGGGCCACACCGAACCGGACCACATCCTCCAGAAGCCTTATCTTAACCGAAGCCACATCCAGCCCAAGGGTTCCCTCCAGAACCTGTATAACGGCGAAATCCTCCGTTACTTCCAGAACCTGTCCCGTCCTCCTTATTCCGGTATCCGTAATGACCTCCACCTGCGCTCCGTAAGACAGTTCTTTGGCCTTTCGCACCACCAGAAGGGGTCCGGAAATGTAATCCACAGACCTGTATTCCTTTACGGTCAAATCCCTCTCCATGGCGGAAATTTTAAAGGGACAAAAAGAACTTCCGGATTCCCTGTAAAATTTGATGAGATGAGAAGGCTTGCACTTGTTCCCCTGCTCATTCTGGGTCTTAACGGCTGCTTCTTCGGAATGCTCCACAGACCCGGAACCCTTGGCAGGGGGAACTGGGATGCATCCATATACGGAGCATTCCAATTCCTGCCCAATCCGGATGTGAGGCAGGAAATTCAGAATGCAGGCTATTTAACCACCTCCAGCCTGGGAATGGACATCATGGTGGGGGCAACGGAGAGGGTGGATGTGGGATTCCATGCCGCAACCGACGGCATAGGGCCATTCGTCAGATTCGCTGCCCTCCGCTTCTATCATGGCAGTGTGCGCAACGAGCTGACCATAAGTCCCTACTTTCTCTACGAGCCTTTTATCAGCAAGTCCATAGCCGCCAGAGTGGACCTCACATATTCCTGGAAGCTGAACCCCTACTTCGAGCCCTATGTCCTGTATCAGGGTTATTATAACCGCTACTTCGAACCATACTTCGAATCGGCCGTGGGGGCCAGACCCATAGGAAATGTGGGGGGAGGGTATTATCACTTCTACGGCGGGGGGACAGCCCTGAATCTGTACTTCGACAGGGCTTCCCTGAGGAGGGGTCAGCCCGACCTGACCATAAACATGGAACTCCTCATGACGACCGTTCTGATTCCCGACAGCAGGATCATCCCCGTACTTCACTTCGGATTCGGTGTCAGCGGCAGGCAGGCGCTCCGCCTCCTCTTCGCCCCTCCAGGACCCACATCCAGGGGCGGCCTCATATTCAATCTCATTGGACTGCTGGTGGGACTGGGCCATTCCAGCTATGCACCCCCTCCCCCGGACAACACGCAGACCGGAACCGCCGCCCCATCCTCCACCAGCACTCAGGCCGACACCACGAAAAAAGATTCCACAGGGCTCCGCAGGAAGTGAGAGGCAGGGGCCTCACGCCCCCGAAAATGCATCGAGGAACACTTTTGCAGTTTCGTCGTCGTAGAGGCAGACCCCTATATCCTTCAGGGTGGAATGGGGGTGGGATTCGACCCACTCCTCTATGGCGGAGAATATAATTCGGGCCGCCCTGTCCTTGGGAAATCCGTATATCCCCGTGCTTATGGCGGGAAAGACGATGGACTCGAATCCGTACCCGTTCGCTATCTCCAGGGGGGATATAACAGCCCTCCTGAGCTTCTCATCTTCATTATCCCTTCCCCCCTTCCACACCGGTCCAACGGTGTGTATCACCATCCTGGCCTTCAGATTCCCGCCCGTGGTTATGGCCGCAAATCCCGTTGGAACCTTTCCCAGCCTCCTGACTATACGGTCGCTCTCCTCCTGTATCTCCCTTCCTCCCCTGCGCACTATAGCATAAGCCACTCCGCCCCCGTGCTTCAGGTACTCGTTGGCGGCATTAACTATGGCATCCACCTCCTCGAGGGTAATGTCCCCCTGACACACCCTCAGAGAAACTCCACCCTTCAGCTCCCTCCTCGAAAGCAGCCTATTCATCTCTGCCCTCCATTTTCCTCAGGGATTCGATTTCCTTCACTGCTTCAGGATTAACAAGCGCAGATAAATCTCCGGGTTCCTGTCCCTCGTAAACCCTCTTTATGACTCTGCGCATGATTTTGGCATTTCTGGTCTTCGGCAGGTCCGAAACGAAGTGCACATCCTTGAGGGCAAATGCCCTGCCCATTCGATTCCTGACCAGCTGGAGGAGTTCCTCCCTCAACTGCTCCGAAGGGCTGTGGCCCTCCCTCAGGACGACGAATGCAACGGGAACCTGCCCCTTGAGCTCGTCCGAGATTCCCACCACAGCGGACTCCTTAACGGCCGGATGCTCCACCAGTATGCTCTCGTATTCCGCAGGCCCCACCCTCTTGCCCGCAATCTTTATGGTATCATCGGCTCTGCCCAGTATGTACCAGTAATCCTCCTCATCCCGGTAGGCCAGGTCCCCATGGTACCACACTCCGGGAAATCTGCTCCAGTAGGTCTCGATGTATCGGTTCTCCTCCTTCCAGAACCCCCGCGTCATCCCGGGATTCACATTCTTTATCACCAGGTATCCGATTTCCCCCTTCACCGGCTTCCCGGATTCGTCGAACACATCGGCATCCACCCCCGGAACAGCCGTATTGAAACTCATGGGTTTAAGGGGCCTTATGACAACGCATCCCAGTATGCCGCCCGAAATCTCCGTTCCTCCGGAATAGTTGATGATGGGGGCTCTGCCCTTCCCCACTTTTCGGAGAGTCCATCTCCACGGCTCCGGATTCCAGGGCTCTCCGGTCGAACCTATGATCCTCAGCGTGGGCATTTCGTACCTGTTCACCCATTCGTCTCCCTTTGCCATAACTGCCCTTACGAATGTGGGGGATAGACCCAGTATGGTTATCCCATGCCTCTCCACCATCTGCCACATCCTGTCGGGACCGGGATAATCCGGGGAGCCGTCGTATATGAACATTGTGGCACCGTTAATGAGGCTTCCGAATACCAGCCAGGGCCCCATCATCCAGCCCATATCCGTGAGCCAGGTTATGACATCGTCCTCCTTTACATCGAACAGGTGGAACATGTCCTGTGCGGCCTTTATGGGAAAGCCGGCATGCACATGCACGGCCCCCTTGGGGCGCCCGGTGGTCCCGGATGTGTATATGAGCATAAGGGGGGTCTCCGAATCGAACAGGGGAGGCTGCATCTGCGAAGGGGCACCTTCCAGAACCTCATCGTAATAGTAGTCTCTGCCCTCCCTCATCGGGACATCGAAGCCCTCCTTCCTCACCACCAGTACCTTCTTCACAGAAGGAACCCTTTCCAGAGCCGTGTCCAGAGTGCGTTTCATCCATACAGGTTTGCCCCTCCTCCTGAATCCATCGGCAGTGATCACCGCTTTCGCTTCCGATATGCCAAGGCGAACCTCTATGGCCTCCGGACCGAAACCGGAAAACAGGGGAACGGCAATCGCTCCTATGCGGGAAACTGCAAGAAGAGAGATCACCACTTCCGGAATCATCGGCAGGTATATACCCACCCTGTCCCCTTCCTCCACGCCCATCCGGACCAGGGCGCTGGAGAGACGATTGACCTCAGAAAGCAGCTGTCCGTAAGAATACCGGCGAACAGTGCCATCCTCCCCCTCGTAGATGAGGGCGGTTCTGTCCGGATTCCTGTAGTCGAGGGCCACTCTGGTGATGTTGAGCCTGCCGCCCACGAACCACCGGGGCCACTCCTTACCGCGCGACAGGTCCAGCACCCTCTCCGGCTCCCTGTCCCACCGAAAGCCCATGTCCCTCAGGGTCATCCTCCAGAACCATTCGGGGTCATCGCTGGAGCGCTTCAGAAATTCTTCATAAGTAAGACCCTCCCGCTTCAGCACCCTGTAGAGATTGCTCCCCTCCACGATTTCGGGGGAAGGGGTCCATTCCACGGATAAATCGAACTCCTTCATATTACATCCTCCTCTTTCAGCAGAAATTTTAGGGGCACGGCTCCTTAATATCGAAATTAAGTATAAAGGGGACCGAAAGCAAGCAGAGGGCATCTCCGGGAAGCGCCATTATGCTCCTTTAAACTTTTGCCTACGACCATGAGAAAGAATATATTCGTCGGAGCACACGCCACGCGGGAGAGGAAGGCGTTCTACGACTTTTTGAAGGAGCACTTTCCGGACAAGCTGGACTTCATCAGCCACAAGATCATGGATATGACCTTCAACGACGACCAGAACAGACGGACCTCCAAGATATTGCAGGAGATGTTCGTGGAGATATACGAGTACTTCATAAAGGGCAATCCGAAGCTGGAAGAGGAGCTGGTCAACAGGCTCAGAATAAGGTACGACAAGAGCATGAAGCCGGGAGATATTCTGAGCGAAATTGCCGATAACATAAAGTACAGGCACTGAGCATGAGGGAGAGGCTCTACGATATAGCACATCAGGTGCTCAGGCTCAGCGATGCGGACGGCACCGAGGTCATCGTCCAGTACACAGATGATTTGCTGAGCAGGTATGCCAACTCCTTCATAACGCAGAATTCCAGGGAAAAATTCCTCAGGATAACGGTGAGGCTCAGGTACGGAAACCGGGCAGGGGTCGCATCCACAGACAAAATTGACAGGGAAAGCCTTGCCCACATGGTCAGATCCGCAAAGGAAATTGCCCTCAATTCACCGCAGGACCCGGACCTGCCGGAAGTTCCGGGACCCAACAGTCTGCCCGATTATCCCCCCTCTTTCGACGAAAGCATACAGGACCCGGACCCCGGGAGAGCCGCCCGGATAATCGGGGAAATCATAGAGAGGGGAAAGCCGCTGAGGGCATTCGGCAACCTGTCCCAGGGGCATGTCCACTATCTCTTCCTGACCTCGGAGGGATTCGAGGGGTATCACAGGTCGAGCAGGGTGAGCGTATCCATCAACTACATGGACGACACATTCACGCAGAGCGGCTGGGCCCAGGGGGTGTCCTACAGGTTCTCCGACATAGAGGAGAGCTTCATGGAGCTGGCCGACAAATCCTACCGGAAGGCCCATCTCAACAGGGACCCTGTGGAGCTGAAACCCGGAAGATACACCGTTATAGTGGAAAACATCGGGCTGGACGAAATACTGATGATGATGGGATGGCTGGGGCTGTCGGGAAAGGCCTACTACGAAGGGACGAGTTTTCTGAGGGGAAAACTGGGGGAAAAGGTCTTCTCCGATAAACTGACCATAGTGGACGACCCATCGGATCCCTATCTGTTTACCATGCCCTTCGACTTCGAAGGGGTGGCAAAGAAACCCGTATACTTGATAGAAAGGGGCGTCTTCAGAAGCCCCGCCCTGGACAGGAGGTATGCCCGAAAGCTCGGTCTTGAGAGCACAGGGCACGCCATCTATCCATTCCACTCCATGCCCTTTCCCCTGCACATGAAGGTGATGGAGGGGGACAGGACTCTGGAGGAAATGATAGAGGAAACCGACTACGGCCTCCTGATAACCCGCTTCTGGTATGTGAACACCGTGGACCCCTCCTCCTTCACCCTCACGGGACTGACCAGAGACGGCACATTCCTCATAGAGGGCGGCCGCATAACGAAAGCCGTGAGGAACCTCAGATTCACCCAGAGCTTCCTGGAAGCCTTCAACAACATAGAGGCGCTGGAGAGCAGGAGCATCCCCGTCAGCGAGTTCAACTACTACCACTTCTTCCCCACCGCCATCAGGACACCTTCCATGAAAATCAGGGATTTTACTTTTACAAGCGTGAGTGAATTCTGATGAGGGAAGACCAGTTCATCGATGAACTGAAAAAGTACTTCACCGGCAACCCCCGGGTAATCAGGGGGCCGGGGGATGACTGCGGGGTCGTAAAGTCCGTTCCGGGAAAGGATATACTCCTTACCACGGAGAGCTTCATAGAGGGAAAGCACTTCACGCACGACCTCCTCTCCCTGAGGGAAATCGGTTATAAGGCGGGGGCCGCTGCCCTCTCGGACATAGCGGCCATGGGGGGCAAGCCGGTTGCGGCTCTCATTAACCTCAATATCCCGCAGAAGTACATAGAGAGGGCCTCCGAAATATACGACGGCCTGACGGAAATCTTCTCCCGATTCTGCACCAGCATAGTGGGTGGCAATACGGAGAAAACGGATTATCTTGCCCTCCACATCACCATAATGGGGGAGGTGGTGCAGGAGAGGGCCATATACAGGGATGGTGCGAAACCGGGGGACATCCTGGCCATCACGGGGGACCTTGGAAGGCCCCAGGGGTTCCTGACCGCATACCACAAGGGCCTGACAAAGGGGTACAAGTGGTGGGTGAACGATATGAGGGACAAATTTGCCCGTCCCACTCCCCGCATAGAGGAGATGGAGAAAATCCTGAAAGAGGTGGAAGTCCACGCCGCCATAGATATATCCGACGGCCTGGGGGTGGACAGCTTCAGGATGGCGAAGGCCTCCGGTGTGGAGATGATCTTCTACGCCGAGAAATTACCCATAAACGAGTCCGTCAGACACCTGGCATCCAGACTGGAGATCAAGGACTGGTTCATCGCGGTGGAGAGCGGGGAGGAATACGAACTGCTACTGGCCCTTCCCCCAGAAGCCGCTCAGAAGATAGAAACCCTCAGGCTTCCGATAAAGATTATAGGAGAGGTCCGAGAAGACAAGCCCGGCTCCTACATAATGGCAGATGACCTGAAGATAGACCTGTCCCGCAGGGGCTGGGACGCCCTCAGATAGGCCTATACATTTTCCAGAACCACATGCACGGCATTCTTCGAGGGATCATACTGGAATTCCCTCACCGCATACGGAAACCCATCCACGAAGGTGGAGAGGACATCCGAATAGCTGAACTTCTCCCCCTTCATTATCCCATCGAGCATATTCTCCACTATGAATTTGACGGCAATTCCCGCCCCCTCCACGAAGGGGGAAATGGGCTCCGGCTCTTCCACCTGCAACTGGTAGTTGAGCTCGTAGAAATTAAAGACCCTGTACTCCAGATGTCTGCTCGAATACTCAATCAGCTCCCACCGACCCATTCCCGAAAGATTCAGTAGAAAGAACATGGCCTCGTAAGGGTTCCCGGCACCGGGATATATCACGCGGGAAAAAATGGGAGTTCCTGCAAAGGAGCCGAATGTGGAAATTATACAGATGATGGCGGCTAAAGCATAGAGATGCCTCAGGGCATCCACATTGCCCATCTCCCTGGCCCTCTTCAGGGCCTCGTGGAAGACCATGGAATAATAATTGGCAACCATGTAGGAAATGTGAAGTCGGGGAAACTCATTGTATATGCTGGGATAGAAGAGAAGGCCATTTCTGGGCTTTGGAAGAAGCTTGTCCAGATTCATCAGGAAGGGCCTCAGCTCATCGGAGGGGAGGTTGAATACCCTGAAAGTGTTTCCGGGACTGCGAAACCGTGGATTCTCCCTGGAAGCCCCTATGTGAAAAACGCACTGATCATGGCCCATCGCGGCACACTGCCCCTCCTCCACCTTTATCACTCCATCACCCGGAGAGATCACAGCATTCAAAAATGCACTTATATAACCCTCCGTGTATTCGCACACCGGAGAGGGCGAATCCATGGCAGTGAGCATCTTGTGGGAGAGGGCGAACAGGGAATTCTCCACTATGCTCTCGGTCTTGCCCCCCACTATGTTCAGGCTCAGCTTCCCGTAGCCCAGGACTTCGAAGAGCTTAATACCGATGCGCGAAAGGGTTTTTCTGTCCATATCCTGCACCTGATTCAGATGGCTGAAGAAATTCATCCACACGGCCCGGGAAATTTCGGACAGGACCCTCCTTTCACCGATGAAAGTCCTGGACGCATCGTTGAAGTAGTGATTGTAGGGACCGCAATGTATCACGAGGTACTCCCCATAGGTGTAATGGATACCGGCCGAAGGGTCCACATTGACCACAACATCAGCCGGAAGCTGCAGTTTCATCATCCCTCACCTCCGGTCTCTAAATTGTAGTTCCTGAGTATAAATTCCCTCAGGCGGATGAGCTCCTCCTCACTGCACGAATCCAGATTCATGGGGTCTACACCGGTAAGGGTCTTTATCTTCGCAATCTCCACCGGCCAGGAGATATACCTGGACCTGAGGATGGTTATCAGCCTCCTGACCTCCACGCACATGTCTATCCTCTCCTTCTTGGAACTTCCAGCCGATATCCTCCGCATGAAGGAGACTGCGTCGAGGAGACTGGAGCCCGCGGGAATTACATGGGGAGCATCCTCGATGGGCGGCTTTCCAACGAACAGGATTTTAGAGGCGTATCTGGAGAGAACCTCTTTATGGGGCAGGCCTTTTACCGCATCCATATTTATCACCACCCAGTCCATGCCCTCGAAGTCCACGATTGCCGGGTTGTCGAAAAAGCTGACGAA
>JALSOK010000036.1 GCA_026986535.1 Caldifarciminota bacterium | reverse complement strand
GCCGTATAAGTCTTCCCCGTCCCCGGCGGACCGTAGAGGATTATGTTGGGATTGTGGCGCAGGAGGTTAACAATATCCTCAATCTTCTCTGCGAAATTTTCGGGCATTCAGTAGCTCCTGTATTTTCTTAAATATTTCAGGATAAGTTTCTGGTTTTATTATTTGAAAAGAGGTCAGACGCCCAAGAATACTTTCAAGCTCTGGCCATTCTTCCCGCCAATCTCTCACTTCATTCCCCTCTTCATCAACAAACCGTTCAAGAATCTCCGCATTTGCGGTTACCTTAACGTTTTCACCATAATCATGTTTTTCAGGCTTCCCGGATATATATACAATACCTAAAAGTTTCCTATTTTCTTCCTTAGAGCCTTTTCCACCTAAACCAACAAAAACTATATCGCCGATTTTCAAATCTTTTAAAAACTTATCCAGTGTACTGCTCGTAGGGGATGGTTCCGCACTGTCTTTCCCTGTGCTGTCTTTCTTGGCGCCTATCTCAACTATATTCAGGTTATCGGTATAATGTAAAACATCTTCAACATTATGCTGCGAAAGGTTATATATACGCACATAAATGTTCATAATACCTCCTCCTTTTTTCCTTCCACCCCCGGCACCAGGGGGTGGATGCCTTTCGTCCTGGGCCGGTACCGCCCGTAGTGAGAAAATTTATCTTCAGGGATTTTAAAAGGGACCTGGACGGGGAAGGGCTTTTTCAATGCAACACCCATACTTTTACCTCCTTCGAACCGCCTCCCCCATCCTCTGTTCGGTTCTGAAAAAAGTATAAAGGCAGGCACCGTCAGGGGGCAAATCAGGACCCTTACCAGTATCCACAGGTGAATTCCCTCCTGAAATTTTTCACACCCATCCGGCGCAGAGCCTGTAGAAAGGAGGCAGAGCCCACTATATCGAGGGCGATGGAATGGGCTGCTATTGTGGTATCTCTCATGTATCTAAAATAGGCACCGGAGCGGATGGAATCGGATATCATCCTTACCAGAAGGGCCCCGGCAGAATCCACCAGTCCCTCCCCGTTCTTCTCCACCAGGTGCGGATATGTCAGGAATATCGGCTCCCACATCTCTGCCCCGCATCTGAGAGATGAATAGGTGGATATCTCGAGCCAGCGGGTGGGGTTATCTGCAGAAAGGCGCTTCCTGGCGTACCTTATGAGCCGCCCAACTCTTTCCGGATTCTCCTCCGATTTCAGGATATTCATAACATGCTTCTGCACCACCTTCACCGTGGAGCTCACCAGTGCACTCTCCTCGAACTGGCCCATCTCCAGACAGATCCCGTCCACGATTAACTGTCCCACCATGAAGAACAGCATAACTATCTCCCCTCCCTTATGAAGTCCAGACCTTCCCATTCGGCCCTCAGAGCGATGGATTCGTAGAACAGCACCACAATGGCAAGGTTCGTCGGAACACCGTAGGAATCCTTCGGCGCCCGATTCAGGTAATCCTTTACATCGTCCATGAGGAAATTCCTCAGATACATGCCCATCTCCTCATTACATCGATAGCTGTGGCATCTGTAATCCATAACTTCCGGATACCTGCTTCGAATGTAGGAGATAACCATCTCCCCGCACGAATTCAGCTCATCCTTCGGAAATACATCCATCCAGTCCACATAGGAACCGCTGAATGTATAGTGCTCGAGGACCTTCCTGGCCGCACAGAAAGCCTGTCGAATGTGCAATTCCATCATCGCAGAATCCTCCAGGGGAATGAGCAGGGCCGGAATTCCTTCCCCCACATCCGGTTCAATCGCATAGAGCACATAGATGGAATCAGAAAGGCTCCACCCATCGAAGCATGCACCCAGGACCCTGGAAGTGTCGTGCATGGCGGGAGGCCCCGCCACATCTCCCTCGAAAATCAGGGAAACCATCAACCAGAGCATAATTACCTCCACCTCCTTCTATTGCGGCGGGGAACCCACCTCTCCTCTTCTCCAGTAAATTCGACTCCTATCTCCAGACTCCTATAACCCTTTTTCACCAGCCCATTCACAGTTCTGTAAAAGGCTTTCAGCATATCCTCCACAGTTTTCTTATCCACATCGAAATGAATTCCCTCGAGAAGGGAGTGGATGTATCCTGCCTCGAGATTCGTACCCATCGAGTATGCCTTCACACTAACGATTTTCCCGCTGTGGGAGCTCAGCTTAACTCTGAATGAATTTTCGGAGTAAGAGCTATCCATCCCGTCATCGGATTCTAACTCCCAAATAGCAGAGAGTTCCAGAATTACCTCATCGTTATCAGACAGGTCCCCGATTTTTAATCTCATGTTCAGCATCTCTTTCAGCAGGAATTCGAAAGGCTTCGCATCCTCCAGGTCGAAGATACGAACGATATCCCTTATCTCGTCCCAGCCAACGGGAAAATTCCAGCTCCTCACTATCTCCGTTACCCTTTCCCAGTCCATATCTGCTCCTCTGATATTGACTCTCACCTTCATATTTACCCTCCTTTTTAACATACAGACAAATGGAGGAAGGGAATTACACTCAATTTCCCCCCTCCCCGCTTATTTGGAGCGAAATGGCATCCAGCGAATCCGGAAGATTCACGGCCATATTCACAGCATCACTCAACATCTGCCTGATTTCCGGAACCGTCATATAGACCAGCATCATAACATCGCTATAACCGGGAATTCCGTCGAATCCTTTTTCATTTAGATGGTCCGCAAGGCACAGCCATCCCAGAAGGGCACTCTCCATAAGCCTGTATCTGTCCCCACTTCTGTCCATTTTTGCATACTTCCTTTCCAGATAATCCGCATAATCCAGCAATCCTCTGAAGGAAATTCGAATGGCTTCCACCCTGTTTCCATCGGACATGGCCTCAAGAGTATCCCTTATACCTTCCCACATTTCCAACGCCCATCCACACGAGAGGATGACCAGAACTGCCTCCTTTCCTTCACCCTGCATACCAGAGCGGAGACGGTAATCAATTTCATCCACCACATCGGTTATCGGGGAGGAACCATCCACGATACCCTCCAAGAGTTCCCTGACGCCGTATCCCTTCTTTTCCACCAGAAACTGAATGCGCTCCCCTATTCCAGCGCTTCTGACCTCATCCGGGATGGCATTCCTGGAGTCCAGAAATTCGTAGGTATAAAAGACCGCATTTGCAATATCCTTTATGGGCTTCGATTCGGGCGTAAGGGAAGGCTCTCCACCGCACCCCCCGGCGGCAAGCCATAATACCACGAATAGTCCGTACCTCCTCATGAATCACCTCCTTTTCATCCGAACTATCGGGCACCGGGGTATAAAATCGATGGTGCCAGGAGAAATATTAGGGAATTCTGGCGTTTCTATTTGTTTCAAAAATTGAAGATTCAGAGGATGGAGAGAATCCTGTTCACCCCCCTCCTGAGGCGTCTGTATTCCACGAATCTGGAAATATCCAGGCATCCTGCGGGAAATACAGCGAATTTCAATCTCCATCTTATCCTGAGCTCCTCCACTATATCCACTATAGCACGCATAATCCCATTATTCGCCTCCAGAGCCATCCCGCCACTGTTCGTGAAATAGAAAAGCGGCTCCACCCGTACCGTATGGCCAAAAGGGACTGCATCAGGATCGAATCGATATCCTTCCAGAGCCCTCACTATGATGAAGGACTGATAATCCTCATTCTCTATTCTGGGAACCAGTATAATATCCCCCTCCTTTATCAGAACCATGGGTTTGAGTATATCGAACCTCCTCTCCCCGTGAATAATCACCATCGATTCCCGGTCGTATATCGAAACTTCTCCCCACCCCTGCCTCAGAATATTTCTCTCCAGCAGTTCCCTTCTGACGAATTCGAAGCCTTCCTTTTCTTCATTCTTCCAGAACCTGGGAATCCTCCATATCCAGAGCATCTTTCTGTTGCGGAACTTCTTCAGGTACTTATTGAGGGTGCTCCTGTTTTTTCCCCTCTCCATCGCAAAGGAATACTGGCTCATCCCCGAAATAATATAATCGGCAACCAGAAAAGCCTGCTCCCTTATCGGAACCTTCGGAGGCTCCTCATGCCGGTAGAAAGTCTTCCCGCAAACATTGCAGCGGTACCTTCCCCCTGCGTGCTTCCTCAGATTGAAACTTCCACATTCCGGACACCGGGGCAACTTCACTGTAAACCTCCTCATAACTGGACCTCCTTTTACAATTTAAAAGCATGGCATGCGTTTTCAGTTGTTCCCATTTATAAAAATTCGAAAAAAGCGCCTGCCCCTATAGGCTTTATTTTACGATTTGTGGGCAAAGGGGCCCGAGCGGACCCCATTCAGGAATTGCCCTCCACGAGCCTTCTGTAAGCAATATAAGAGTAAAGGAACGCACCCACCGTTATAAGTGCGACTCCACAAATCGTTATCCA
>JALSOK010000035.1 GCA_026986535.1 Caldifarciminota bacterium | reverse complement strand
ACTGCAATCACCGGATATATGGAGGCAGATCTCAGGGACAGAATAGTGGAGGTACTGTCCGGGCTCCTGAAAGATGTCCATCCGGTCAGGGTTTTCGTGGGAAGGATGGGAAAGGGGGTTCTGGACAGAGGTGATGTGGCAAAGGGGCTTGGAAAGGTCTATCTGCTGTACGGGACCACGAGTGTGGATTTCGGGGAGCAGGTGATAAGGGCGGTTTCGGATTTTCTCAGGAGCAGGGGATACGATAGGGTGGAAATCCGAAATTTGCTCGATTCCGGGGATAAATATTACTACATATTCGTGGGGCTCTGCTGACGGTTTTATACGGTTTACCGGCAGTATCTGTCTTTTATCCTTTCTATTATGTTGGATGTGGATATGCCTTTTCTCAGGGGCACGATTACCACTTCCTCCACTATACTCCTTCCGACCACTTCGTCGGGCCTGTAATCGCCCCCCTTCACCAGAATATGGGGTTTGAGAAAATCTATGAGGTTGTAGGGGGTATCCTCATCGAATGGAACCACGATGTCCACATACCTTATGGATGAGATTATTTCCATGCGTTCCTCGAGGCTCAGGATCGGCCTTTCTTTTCCCTTCAGCCTCCTGACGGATTCATCGCTGTTGATCCCCACGATCAGCATGTCCCCCAGTCCTCTGGCGTGCTTCAGGACCTCTATATGACCCGGATGGATTATATCGAATACGCCGTTCGTAAATACTATTCTGCCGCCTTCTTTCCTTATCCTCACGGCTTTATCCCTGGCAAGTCTCCAGAGGTCCATCCTGCTCATCAGAAAAGTTTACTTCCCTTCGATTCTTCAGCGGGCTTTCCGTATTTTTTCGAATAGGCCCTCAATATCCGGCTCCTCAGTTTTCTGTCGAAGACCCTTTCCCTGAGGACCTTCTCCGGATCTTCTGAGCCCCTAAGATAGCCGCTCAGCAGTTCCACAAGTTCGGATATGGGGGGGGATTTTTTCGCAGGGGCCATTCTGCTGTTAGTCTCAGGTGAGTCCTTCCCCTGAAAGAACCGGTCCGGGCTTCCCTCGTGGCGCGGGAGTTCCGGTATGGGAAGGTTTTCGAGGCCGAAGATTCTGTACAGGATGCGGGCAGTTTCGCTCCGGAGAAACCATCTGATGAGGGGGATTCTGTCCCTGTCCTTTACCTGGATTCCCTTTATGCCTGTGCAGGTTTCCGGAATCCCCTCGATGAGTTCGAATCCGTGTTTCCCCGTGGAAAGGAGCAGATCGGGTCTCTTACTGCGGGATGTATTCTGGCATGGATCGGGCTGTATTCTGGCCAGGTTCCTGAGTGGAATCCACCGGTGGCCTGCTAGGGCTTTCCAAATGTACCCCGGTACGAGGGCGAGAAGGGGACCGCCCCACCTGAGGAGTTTACCCTGGAGGGACGCGATCAGCCACATAGTCGTGTCCCTGTAGTAGTAGAATCTGGCACCCCTCACGGGAATGTTCAGAAGAGTCATACTGCTGTCCAGTCTGTTTTCAGCATTCTGGATCACATCGGTCATATCCCTCTCCAGGGGAAGTTTCATGCGGATGAGCTTGGTGTAATTCATGGAGGATGTACCCCTTCCGGTTATAATGAATGCCGCGCAGTTGCTGTGTTCATGGGTAATTATCACTTCCACCCGGCTCCTTTTGAGTAGGACGCCGGATGCACCCATATTCCTCTCATCCATGTCCACGAGAAGAACGATTCTGCTTCCTGTCGAGTCCCACAGGTAATCCACCAGGGGGAAGAGGTGCTCTGTGTCGTTTCTTCCCCTCCAGTCCATCAGAATAGTGGAGAATGGTTTTTCCATTACATTCCTCTTCAGCAGGGCCGCAAATTCCCCCCATTTCATCGGAGGGACATCCGTTCCCACCACCTCCGGGCGATATGGGACCCCTTCCCCCACGAGGTTGAGTATAGTGGACTGGAATACCTCACCGGCCCCCGGGGATGTGAATATAGTCATGCTGTTGATAATTTCCCTGTGCTCCATACCCCTGGACCTCTTCTCCATGTAAACCTGAAGGGCCAGAAGACCAAATGCCGGTGTGAATACGGCCACACTTCCATCCGATATGAATCTCGAGGTGCTGGTGAGTATGTCCATTTCGTCCTCTTTCACGAAGGAGGCTATGGATGGTATTTGGTGAAAACCCGGGTTTCCTCCTGCGAAACCGGTAATCCAGTGGATATCCGCAGTGAATGCGGGCAACCGCTCCCATCTGGAAAGCATGGCTATATCCACGGAGGATGGGTTTCCTATGCTGTCTTTCATGTCGCTGAAGTTTTCCAGGTGGGAATAGTACCTGTTCCACATTTCCACGAGAAATTCCCCGGGTTCCCCGCTTGCGGGAAGAAGCATGGGGTTGTTCCGGAAGAGGGAAGTGTTCCTGTAGAGGAGATACAGGGAGAGCCACCGAAACAGGAGGTACCTTCCCGCCACTTCCCTGTCTGTGCGGGGAAAGAGGGCCGTATCGAACCCCATGAATTTCGCAAACTCTATGGAGGCTTCGCTCTGCGTATCCAGACTTTCCATTATGCTGTGTAGGTAGTAATTGCTCAGATTCCGCAGGGCAGTGGATAGGAACATCTCATCCCGCACTATGCCGCCCCTGATTACTCTGCACAGGTTATCCTCCAGACTTCCCGCCATGGTCCTGTAGGTTTCCGGACCCGAGTAGTACATGCAGCCCGAATCTCCACATGCGAGTATGGGAACTCCCGTCTCTTCGAAGTGATTTTTGAACTTCGATATAATGTGCCTCCTGAAGATGCAATCATCTATGAGCCTTACGCTCAGTATTGGATGAAGTCCATGAATCCTCAGCTCCACCCACTCCCCATACCGGTGGATGGTTATCTTTTCGTCCCTGCATTTTTTCAGTATGTTTTCGATTCGTTCGTACAATATCATGACGAATATTCGAGTTTAATTTTACAGGGGGTATAGGACGGCAAATCCCCTGAGGAAGAGGGTCATGTGCCTCTCGTATTGTACTCCGAACCGGATTTTCCATCTATCCGCCCCCCTCTCCATGAACACTTTGATGGAGGGGTACACCTTTACGGGAGGGGTCAGGGGGAATTTCATCGTGTAATCGGGATAGGGGTCAGGTTGCTCTATGGAATAGGACCCCTTCAGCACCAGGCCGGCCATTGCGTATAGATTTCCTGAGTAGTAGCTCAGGAGGAGTTTTATCTGATCCGGTTCTACGAGGGCGGGGATGCGATTGTATAGTACCCATCTCGAAGCCCACTTCCGGTTGGAAAACACATAGGGAGAGCCGTACAGGAGCTCCGCTTTCAGATAGCCACCGGTCAGGAGCCACTTCCTGAAGATATGGAGGGTGAAGTCCGGAGGTACCTTCTTCATGCTGGACAGGTTGTACTGGAAGTCATCTATTCCAATTTCCAGATAGAAATCTGCGGTCCTGATGCCCGCGAACCAGAATGTATTTGTCTCCAGCCCCGTGTTCCACTGGATTTCCATATAGGAGCGGAGGGGGTTGAAGAGGGAGAGGGTGATATGCCTGTCGGGAGGCAGGATGGCTATCGCATACTCTCCCAGAAATACGGGCCCTATTTCAAGGCGCTTTATGGCCATGAATCTGTCCACCCATGTGCCCGGCGGATATACAGCCGGTCCCAGCGATTCTGTGTCGGGGAGCTCCACTCCATTCACCTGTCCCGCGAAGAACAGGTAGGAAAAGGAGCCCTTTCTGTAAAGGAATCCGAATCCCTCTATGGGATTCCAGTCCCAGAGTATGGAGGGAGATAGGCGGAATGTCCGCCTTCCCGCCATCAGTTGAAGCTGTTCGAGTTCGAGGGAAGCGAATGCATTGTAATAACCGATGGGAAACCCCCACAGGGTCCTGAATTCCCTGGAGACCGTGTCCTCCACCATGCCCCCCTGAATCAGGGCGAATACCCGTCCGCCGCGCCACGAAATCGTTCCCCCGGAGAATCTTCCGCTCACCATTTCCAGGAGGATGCCCCCGGGATAGTCGCTTATGAATGTATTGCCGAACGAGTCGGCGGGCTCCGTTATCCAGAAGGATAGAAGAATCAAAGAGTTCATTCTACAAATTTAAGGGGATTGAGGGGAGTGCTCCCCTTCCACACCTCGTAGTGGACATGGGGACCGGTGGACTCTCCGGAAGATCCCGAATATCCCACCACCTGCCCCCGCCTTACGCTGTCCCCTTTCGATACGATTATCCTCGAGAGATGGGCGTACAGGGTCCTGTAACCCCTGGCATGGGAAATCCAGACATGCAGTCCAAACTGGGCATTGGAATCAACTTTCGTAACGACGCCTCTGGCAGTGGCGAATACGGGAGAGCCCGTCTTGAGGGCTATATCCACCCCTATGTGACCATTCCCATGGAATCTGGTGAGGACCCCGCTTACGGGCAGACCGTAGGGGGTGTCTATCTGCTCCACCAGGTCTTCCATTAAGGAGTCGGATAGGGGAGCGTAGTCCTTCTCCATCGCGGCGGGTTCATCCACTCCCAGCATCCCATA
Organism: Caldifarciminota bacterium; assembly: GCA_026986535.1. Lineage (GTDB taxonomy): Bacteria > Hydrothermota > Hydrothermia > LBFQ01 > DSFT01 > S143-66. The sequence goes on along the minus strand of JALSOK010000035.1, from coordinate 12,254 downwards.
CAGCTGTTCTTTGAACTTCCGGAATTCCTCCACCTCCCTGCGTATGCTGTCCAGAACGGTCATCTGTTGCTTCAATCTGTCGTTTTCCATCTCCAGTGCTATGAGTCTGCGGGTCATGGTGGCCGCCAGTATGGAATAGACCGCCCCGGCCATAACCATCAGCACGGTGAGAGAGAGGAGGATTTTCGCAAGGCCTATCTGCCATCCCTTCAGGAAGATGGTCTTCCTGTGGCCCCCTTCGTCTATGATGAATATTGAAAGTCGTTTCTTCTTCCCCATATCAATCCAGGAAGGTGGGTTTTCTCACTATGTGGTTCATGAATTCATTCCTCGTTCGAATGTCCTTTCTGAATACGCCCAGCATTGCACTGGTCACCATCTTGTTGCGCGGTTTCTTCACGCCCCTCATCACACTGCACAGGTGTATGGCCTCTATGACGACGGCGACACCCTTGGGTCTGAGCTTTTCCCAGAGTGTCTGGGCAATCTGGGTCGTGAGGCGCTCCTGTACCTGGAGCCGGCGGGCGAATGCATCCACGATGCGGGGAATTTTGGACAGGCCTATTATCCTTCCATCGGGGATGTATGCCACATGGGCAACGCCGAAGAAGGGAATCAGGTGATGCTCGCACATGGAATAGAAGTCGATGTCCCTGACTATCACCATCTCGTCGTAGTCCTCTTCGAATATGGCATTGTTGATCAGTTCATCTATATCCACCCTGTAGCCTGTGAGGAGTTCGTGCTGAAGCATCTTGGCGACGCGGTATGGTGTATCGAGGAGGCCCTCCCTGCTGGGGTCCTCCCCGACCTCTTCCAGAATGACCTTTACTGCCTCTTCAAGCCTCTTGCTTACCTTTATCCTGCTCATTTTCTCCTCAATCTGAATGCTTTTCTCGTTACGAGGGAATTGTCAGCCGTCACTGCTATTATGTAGATTCCCGGTTTCAGCAGAGCCGTATCGTAGCTGGCCACATCCTTTTCGATTTCGAAGTTGTTCTCGTAGTAAATCCTGTCCACATACCTTCCCGCATCGTCGTACAGGTATATGTAAACGCTTCTGGAAGGTTTCGGCAGGGTAAAGGAGAAGACCAGCCTGTCTCCCACCTTCAGGTCCCTGCTCAGTATTTCGATGGTGCCGGTCTTTGCAGGGGGCTGTATGGCATTGGGTCTTCCAGGTGTTCCTCCGGGATACGCGCTCTGACCCCACGCCTGAGCGGTCCAGCCCGGCGCGTTCACATCCACCCTTATGGTGGTGTAGGGGTCCCGTCCGCCCCAGTAGGATTCGTAATAGAGGCTGTCCACTGCAAACCCTTCGGGGGTGATGACCGCCATGGGTTGATAGGAGTTGAAGTAGGTCCAGTTGGTGAGGGCCTGACAGTTGGTGTCGCATCTTTCGGGATAATAGGAGAATGCATAAACTTCCCCGGGCTGGAGCTCTATGGCCGGGAATTGTGAGGAGTAATATGTGTTGCTCCCTGCATAGCTCTTGACCCTCAGCCCGCCCAGATTGACCGGATAGTCGCACGCATTTATGAACTCCACGAACTCCTCGTTGGTGGGATAATCATCGAACTCGTTTATCACGAGGCAGGAGAATCCGTTGGGATACGGCAGGTTGTAAACGATGCCGGTTGTATCTATGTACCCAAAGGTGAGGGTCGCCTGATAATAGCCCCTCGCAAGGCCGTTGAGGGGTATGTGGAGGGTGATGCTGTCCGGACCCCCGGCATCCAGAACCAGGGATGTGTCCATATCCCCTGCACTGAAGGATATGGTCATGGTCTGGACGGGTTCCGTCTGTTTTATAAAGGTGAAGGAAATGGTGTCCCTGTATCCGTAGGCCACTTCGGAGAGCCTGTAGGGGAGTGGATACAGGGTGTAGCGGCTGTTGGCTATGAATACCCGATATTCCCCGTAGGAGTAGGCCAGGATTCCCTGAAGGCTGATTATATCGTTCTGCGACAGGGTGGGGGCTCCATCCCTTGCCAGAAGGGCCGGAAGAGAGGAGTTCTTTATGGAATAGACATACCTGTCGTTCGTGTCCACCACCGCCGCTTTTTCTATGAATATGGCCACCCCCTCGTACATCTCCGCGGTGTCGGGATTGGATGTGGAGACTGTCGATGTGGCAACGGTGTCCACATAGAATGAGACATTCTGTGCAATTTTCTCTATGGAAGCGGCGCTTATTTCGGTGTAATCATAGTACTCCTGAACCTGTCCCACCACGACCACGGAATCACCCACCACATAATTCGTGTAATCCGGTGTGTACACATAAATGCCCGAGTAGGGTCCCCCCTGCTTCATCTGTATGTGGAATCCCCTTCCGAAGCTTCCCACCTCCGTCACGATGCCCGTCGTCTTTACGGTCTGACCGTTGAATATGGAGCTGTCCGTTCCGGGGATTACGGTCCTCTGTATGCTGTCTATCGAAACCACCGGATAGGGCTCTATGTACTCCACGTCGTTCATATCCCTGGCAACGAGCCTGTACTGGCTGAATTCGTAAACCAGGACCCCCCTTATGCGTATCATGTCCCCCACCGCCAGGGCTATGTTGCGGGTGGAAACATTTGCATAGGCACTGCCATCGGTTATGGTGTAATAATAGGTCTGGGCATCCGTTACGCTGGCGCTGTCTATATAGACGAAGACCCCCTCGTACATCTCCGCACTATCAGGTGCGGCCGTGGATATGTTGATGACCCTGACGGTGTCGATATAAAAGTTGTGCCCGGAGGATATGACGGCTATGTCGGTCAGAGTGTCGACCCTTATTTCCGTGAGATGGTAGTATTCCTGCACCGTTCCGGTGACAACAACGGAGTCCCCGATGGAAATCAGGTCCCCCAGTCCGGTTGTGTCGCTCATGAAGACGAATATGCCCGAGTAGGGTCCCCCCTGCTTCATCTGTATGTGGAATCCCCTTCCGTAGCGTCCCACTTCCGTCACGATGCCCGAGGTGGTGACTGTCTGGCCCGCATAGGCCGAGGAATCCGAACCGGGCAGGGTGATGCCCTGAATGCTGTCTATGGGCACATAAGTCTGCGAAATCAAAAGGAAAATCATGTTTCTACCTCCTTATGAGCAGAGACCCTGCGCCTCCAAGCCCCAGTACGGGATACTGCCTGAGGGCAACTCCCGTCGTTATGCCGCCCCTGGAAACCACGATGCCCGCATGAAAGGCGGAGGAGCCACTGCTGTATCCTGCAAATATCCTCACACTCTCGTGGACTTTGACGAGGAATCCCGTGCGAATCTCCAGGGGATAGCCCCTCTCCATGAAGGCATCCAGATAGGCAGTGTAGTTCCTGGTGGGATACATTATGGATATGGAGCCGAAGCTCCTGTCATAGGTCAGCCTGTAGCCAAAGGGGCCGGTCCCGATATAACCGTTTCCGTAGTAGAAGGATGCGGAGACCCATAGAGGAGAGAGAACCTTTATCACACCTCCCCCTATTCCGTAATACCACCTGAGGGTGGGCTGACCATTGTCGTCCAGCTCCTCCTCGGGGGTGATGAGGACATTTATACCGAAGTTCTTTATGGACTTGCCCAGGGCGAACAGGTGCTGGGAGAATTCATCCACCGACAGGGAGAGCCATCCGAAAGCCCATCCCCTGTACTGGATACCGGCGAAGTACTTGTTTATGTATCCGTTGAAATCGCTGGAATAAGCAAATTCCACGGACAGAGGCTGCCCTATCCCCTGGGGGGCAAACAAAGCGGCCTCCGGCCTGCCGTAAGTGGCTATATTGTTTCCCGCTATAGAAAAGGGGGATATGCTGACCGGCGAAATGAAAGCGATTATCCAGAACATCGGCAAATTTTACAGCGACCCCTCTGCAAATTCCCGAAGGGTGCACTTATCCGCTCCCCTCTAAACTTATACCATGTCTGCCCTGAAATCCGTCTTTCTCAATCTCTGTCCCAATTGCGGCGGCAATATCAGTTCGGACAGGCTCATAAGGGGTCTTCCGTGCTCCCGGTGCCTTCGTATCCCGGCCGGAAGCCGGGACGAAGTGTGCAGGAATTTGCTCATAAAGGGCGATTATCTCAGGTATTGCTTTACGGACAGCCAGTTGAGACAGTGGGAGGAATTGTTCGAAAGCACAATAGGTTCCAGACCCTTCAGTCTTCAGAAGACATGGGCAAAGAGGGTGTTCCTGGGCAGGTCCTTTGCCCTCATCGCCCCCACCGGTATAGGAAAGACGACATTTGGATTGATTACCGCCATCTACCTTTACAGGAGGGGGGAGGCAACCTACATAATCCTGCCCACGAAGATTCTGGTCCGCCAGGTGAGGGATAAACTGCTGTCCATGGGAATGCCGCAGGAAGATGTGGTGGCCGTGGTCTCCGGGATGTCGAAGAAGAAGGAGCAGGAGGCGAAGGAGCGGATAAGGGAAGGAAGAATGAAAATCCTCATCACCACCAGCATGTTTCTCTACAGAAATATGGACATAATCCCCCGCCGATTCTTCAAATTCTTCTTCGTGGACGATGTGGATTCTTTCCTCAAGACCGCCCGTAATATAGACAGGGTGCTCCTGCTCATGGGATTCGAGGAGAAGGATATAGAGATGGCCCTGGATCTGATAAAGTTGAAGGGCAGGAGGAACAAAACGGACAGGGATTTGCGGCGGATCGAAAGGCTCGAGAACATACTTTTAAAGCGGCAGAAGAGTATAAGGAGCGTTCTGGTCGTTTCGTCCGCCACTGCCAATCCCAGAACGCAGAGGATAAAACTCTTTCGGGAACTGCTCGGATTCGAGGTGGGAAGGCCCATATTTTATCTCAGGAATGTGGTGGACACCTACACCATGGATTATTCCTTCGGCAGGATGGTGGAGTTCCTGAAGAAGTACAGGGGAGGGGGACTGGTGTTCGTCTCTGCGGACAGGGGAAAGGAGTATGTGGATGAATTGGTGCGCAGGCTGGAGGGGGAGGGGATAAGGGCCCTTCCGTACGATAAACTGGATGATGAGAGGTTGAAGGAGTATGAAAGGGGGGAGATAGATGTTCTGGTGGGTATTTCCTCCTACCGCAATCCCCTGGCCAGGGGTATAGACATGCCCCATGTGATAAGGTATGCCCTCTTCTGGGGGGTTCCCAAGATGGTGCTTAGGCTCAACATAGAGAGCAATCCTTCCCACCTCATGTGGGCCCTCCTGTCCATAAGGCCCCTCGTTTCCAGGAATATTAAGGAGGAGTTATCCCGTCTGGATGGGTGGATTCATGCTCTGAGGAGACTGTCGCGGATGCCCAATCCGCCGGAGGAGCGGCTGGGGGCTATAAGGGAGGAGGTTTCCAGATTCTTCGAAGAGTACGCTGGGGTAATCAGCGGGTCCCCGGAAATTACGCTGGTGAAGGACGAAGAGGGATTCCGCATGGTGGTCTCCGATGTGACGGGGTATCTTCAGGCGTCGGGCAGAACTTCCAGGATGTACCTGGGTGGTATAACCAGGGGGCTGGCCCTCATTTTCGTGGATGACCCCAGGGCTTTCAACCATCTGCAGAAGAAGATAAGATGGTTCAACGAGGACATCGAATTCAGACCCCTGGAGGAGGTGGACCTGGATGCCCTCATGGGGGAGATAACCCGGGAACGGGAGCGGATAAGGAAAGGGGAGTTCCGGAAGGTTCAGGAGGTGATAAAGCCCGTGATGATAGTGGTGGAATCCCCCAACAAGGCCCGAACCATAGCCCGCTTCTTCGGAAGGCCGGTCGTGAGGCGGGTCAACGATACTCTGGTTTACGAGGTGGTCCTGGGGAACTTCTACCTGTACATAACTGCGTCTCTGGGACATGTGGTGGATCTGACGACGAAGGACTATGGATATCACGGGGTCATAACATCCTCCGGGAATGGCAAGGGGGAAATCGTTCCGGTTTACGAAGCCATAGAGGGGAAGGGGAGCCTGATAGAGAACCTCAGGAGTCTGGCATACGAAGTGGAGTACCTCCTTACAGCCAGCGATCCCGACACCGAGGGGGAGAAGATAGCGTGGGATGTCCTGAATCTTTTGAGGCCCTACATATCCGATTCGAGGAGGATGGAGTTCCACGAAGTTACGAGGAAGGAAATCGTGAGGAACCTTACCCAGAACAGGGAAATAGACGAGAGCCTGGTAAAGGCACAGGTGGTGCGCAGGGTGGCGGACAGGTGGATAGGGTTCGAAGCTTCCTCCCTGATTCAGAGGGTCTTTGGAAGGAAGCACCTGTCCGCGGGCAGGGTGCAGACACCCGTTCTGGGATGGATCATAGAGAGGGAGGAGGAGGTGAGGAAGAAGAAATGGCTGGTGGTGATTTCGCTCCGGGAGGGCCTTCGTATCGAGAAGGAGTTCACGGATAGGCACCTGGCGGAGCGGTTCTACAGCAATCTGGAGAAGGTGAAGGTGGAGACCCTGGAATCTTCCGAAAGGGAAATGAATCCCATGCCTCCATTTACCACCGATGCGATGCTCAGGGAGGCCTCCGACAGACTGAAGTTCCCCGTTCCAGATACCATGCAGCTGGCTCAGGACCTGTTCGAGTGGGGCCTCATAACATACCACAGGACCGATTCCACGAGGGTTTCGGAGGCGGGAATTGGAGTTGCAAGAACATACATAGAAGAGGAAATCGGAAAGGAGTACTTCAGGCCGAGGACATGGGGCTCCGGCGGTGCCCACGAGTGTATCCGGCCCACCAGGCCCATAGATGTGGAGGATCTGAGGGCCATGCTCATGGGGGAGACCATATCCGGCCTGACCCACAGGCACCTTCAGCTGTACGATTTGATATTCCGCCGGTTCATGGCTTCCCAGATGAGGGGAGTGAAGGTTCTCCACAGGCGGAAGATCTTCTATTTTATGCCCTATGTGGAAGGGGCGGACCCAGAGGAGCAGGATTTCATAGTGGATGTGCTGGAGCATGGATTCGACCTGATGAGTCCCCTGAGGCTCCATCCGGATGTGGAGGGGGTGTTCGATGTGGGGGATGCGAAGGAGCTGAGGGAAGTGCCGCTGGCTCCCCCATACACCCACGGCGATGTAATCAGGCTCATGAAGGAGAGGGGAATAGGGCGGCCCTCCACCTATGCCATTACCATAGAGAAACTTCTGGAGAGGAAGTACATCTATGACCGCAATGGGTATCTTCGTCCCACCAGGCTGGGCATAAAGGTCTATTCCTTCCTCAGGGAAAAGCCCGAAGTCTTCCGCTTCCTGGAGGAGGGCTTTACCCGTCAGCTGGAGGAGCTGATGGACAGGGTGGAGGAGGGGAAAGAGGATTTTGCTAAGGTGCTGGAGGACCTTTACAGGGAAATTCGAAGGAGTATATCCGTAAGACCCGGGAGGGGGCTGGATACATAGTGGTATCTGTGATCGTTAAAGTTTCCTGTAGGGCCTTATGCCCTTTTTTTCCAGTACCTCCGGGAGGCGGAAGTACGGAACAATGGTTATCCTGTCATCGATGGTATTTGTTCTTTCCTTCGAGACCACCATTCCCCTGAAATCGAATCTTTGCATGAAGGCCTTTAGCCCTTTAAAGTTCCCTTTCCTTATTCTGGAGCGATATTTTACCTCTACCGCCAGAGAATATTCGGGAAGAACAAAATCAATCTCCCTCTTCTGTTTGTCCCTGAAAAAGAATCGAGCATTGAGATGCCCTGCAACAGCGGTTTCTACTACTCTATCCTCATTTGCCTCGCAGAAAGCTGCAACATAGGGGTACAGCTTTTTGAGTTTCCTCCTTCCCGTAAATGGATTCGGGGAGTAATTGTAGAGTCTCCGGACCAGATACCCCCTTTCCAGGGCATCCACATATAGGGAAATTGTACGCCTGTCCACCCCCAGTTCGGATGCAAGGTTTTCATAACTTGCCATGAATCCGGGTGAATGCCTGATTAAATAAAACAGCTGGAACAGCTTTTCCTCATACTCGATGGAAAAGAGCTCCGGGAGATCTCTGAACAGGGTTTTTTCATAGATGCTTTTTACATACTCCTCCGGATTTATATCCTCGAGGACTACCTGCGGAAAGGGGGCCCGGATGTACTGCCAGTATTCCCTCTCCACGGGGTTATCCAGTGGACTCTCCATTAAATTTTCCATTCCCCTGAACCTGAGGTATTCCCGGAACGAAAGGGGTTCCAGTACGAATTCCACTATTCTTCCCGCCAGAGTTTCCCCTCCCTTCCTCAGGGGTGCGGATGCAGAGCCCGAAACGAATATCTTTGCCCCGTTGATATCGTGGAGTATTTTGACTTTTTCTTCCCATCCCGGGAGTTTTTGCACTTCATCCAGAAATATGTAATCCCCCCTCCCTGTTCTCCTTCCCCTTATCCTCTCGAAGATTTCTATTGCATCCATTAAGTCTCCCTGCAGATCATCGAATGTCAGGTACAGAATGCTCAGGGGTTCTACACCGGAGAGGAGCAGATGATTTATAATCTGTTTCATTACTACTGTTTTGCCCACTCTTCGCAGGCCATACACGGCTATTATCAGGCTGTGGGATAATTCGCCCTTTATTGCGGGGACTATATCCCTCTCTATGGAGTATGGATAGCGGAGCCCCTCCCAGTGGGGATTTATCCTCTCCAGAAAACGTTTGCTGAATTTCGGCATTCAGGAAATTATAATGTACATGTTTTCCGCATTTGTGTACATTGAAATGTACTCATTTTCTCGCCGGATAATAGACGGCAAGGACATCTCCATCGAGCCTCTTTATTCCGTGGAGCCTCAGCCTCTCCTCCAGGTTTCCGTCGAACAGCCCGAACGGGGATAATCCCTTTCCCAGAACCTTCGGCGCCCAGAAGGCATACACCTTGTCGAATAGGCCCTTTTCCATAAAGCGGGAGAGGATTTCGGAGCCCCCCTCCACCAGGAGGGATGTAATCTGATTCCTGCCCAGGTATTCCAGGGCATCCTCTATGGAACTGGCTATTATTCCCCTGACCACTGCCCGCCGCACCCGGACTTCGAATTCCTCCCTGCTGTTGAACAGGATTATCTCCCCCTCATCGAATATCCGGTAGTCCTCCCACCTCTTCCATACTGTCAGGTTTCTGTCGAAAATGACTTTCACGGGCTGGCGGGGTGCATAGTATTCTCTCACGGTCAGTCGGGGGTTGTCCCTTATGACCGTCCCGGCCCCCACGGCCACCGCGTCGCTCCATGCCCTCAGTTTGTGGACGAACCTGCGGGACTTCTCCGATGTAATCCATCTGGAATTGCCCCGGGAGTCGGCTATGAATCCATCCAGGGTCATCGCAAATTTGAGCGTGACGAAGGGTCTTCCGGTCCTTATCCATTTGAAGAATACTTCGTTGAGCCTTTCCCCCTCCTCTTCCAGCACTCCCACCTCGACCTCCAGCCCCGCTTTCCTCAGAATCTCGACCCCTTTCCCCGCCACCTTCGGATTGGGGTCTATGTTGGAGATGACGACCCTGGATATTCCCGCCCTTATTATGGCATCCGTGCATGGGGGGACTTTCCCATGGAAGGAATGGGGCTCCAGGTTTACATACATGGTTCCGCCTACGGCATCTTCCCCCGCATCCTCTATGGCCCTCACTTCCGCATGGGCCTCACCATATCTTCTGTGGTACCCCACCCCCACGATTCTCCCCCTCTGGACGATTACAGCTCCCACCAGGGGATTGGGGGATACGAAACCCCTCCCAAGTCGGGCCAGTCGGAATGCAATTCTCATGAACCTCTCGTCTTCCACGGTGAAAGTTTAATACGGACGGAGGGGAGTCATCCCCTCAGGCCTTTATGTCCAGTATGACCACGCCCAGCCCTATGGTGGAAATCAGCAGAAGGATGATGCCCAGAATCCATCCGACGAAGGGAATGAGGCTGATGACCAGGGACACGATGTACATGATGCTCCATGTCCTGAGGCTCTCCTTCCCGGAAGCGGAAGCCAGTTCGAAGAGGGAGACGATTTCGAAAACCGTATATACGATGGAGAGGATTGCGGCCACCAGCAGGATGAGGATGCTGAACAGGCTCAGGCCGGCGGATACATCCGAATCCGGACTGGAGGAAACCGCAGCGTATGCCAGCAGGAAAATGAACAGTGCGACTGCATCCACTATGATGGTGATAATCCCTACCCATCCCGTTCTTCTGAATATAGGCCTTTCGAAGGAGCCGGCCGCCGAAAGCCATCCGAAGGGACGGAGCAGCCATCCTATTCCTATTATGTTCAAAATGAAGCCCCACCCGAGCAGTGCCATAGTAATCGAAGTTTAAAGGCGAAAAATCGGAAAATGTGGCTCAAATGATTTTCCAGCGGGTCCCCCCCTTCGAGTCTTCCAGCAGAATGCCCACCTTCCTCAACTCGTCCCTTATGCGATCCGAAAGGTCGAATTCCTTCCTCTTTCTCAGCTCATTCCTGACTCCTATCAGTACATCCATGACATCCCGGAGCCTTCTGCCCGCCTCTTCTTCCTCCAGTTTGAACCCCAGTGTCGTCAGGATGAGGCGGAGGGTCTGGGCTATGTGGGGCATCTGCTCTTTATCCCTGTAGCCTTCGTTGACCATGTTGAACACGAGGGCTATTGCCTGCGGGGTGTTGAAGTCGTCGTCCATCGCTTCCTCGAACTGCCTCATGTACTGCGGAAGAATATTTCCCTCCAGTCCTCTGGAGTCCTGAAGGAAATTCCTGATCCTCTGCCATCCCCTCCGGGCATCCTCCAGGAGTTCCCGGGAGAAGTCCAGTCTGCTCCTGTAATGGGCTTTCAGGTAGAACAGGCGAACTGTATTGGCATCGAATTGCTCGAGCAGATCCGTGGCCCGAAAGATATTGCCTATGGACTTGGACATCTTCTCCCCCTTCAGGGTGAGAAATCCGGCGTGCAGCCAGTAATTGGCAAATGGCTTTCCCGTGTACGCTTCGCTCTGGGCTATTTCGTTTTCATGGTGCGGAAATATGAGGTCTTCAGCCCCCCCGTGAATATCCAGCGTTTCCCCCAGGTGGGTGATGCTCATGGCGGAGCATTCGATGTGCCATCCGGGGCGGCCTTCTCCCCATGGACTGTGCCAGTAGGGTTCTCCGGGTTTCCTCTTCTTCCACAGGGCGAAATCCGGGGCATTGCGCTTCGTGGGATCCGGTTCTATTCGGGCCCCTTCCTTCAGCTCTTCTATGCTCTTTTTCGATAGTTTGCCATAGTCGGGGAACTTGCTCACATCGTACCAGACATTGCCGTCCACCACATAGGCTATGCCCTTGTTTACCAGGGATGCTGTAATTTCTATGATTTCCTGAATGTGGATGGTGGCCTGGGGATAGAAGATTGGAGGTCGGAAGTTCATCATATCGGCCACCTTCCTGTATTCCTCCATATATCTGTACGCAAGGACCCTCCAGTCCAGACCCTGCTCCTTCGATTTTATTATAATCTTATCGTCGATGTCGGTGAAGTTCTGTATATGCCTTACCTCGAACCCCCTGTATTCCAGGTACCTTCTGATGACATCGAAGGAGGTGAAGGTCCTCATGTGCCCCGCATGGGGAGAGTCCTGCACGGTCATTCCGCATACATACATCCTGACTATGTGGGGATCCACGGTTTTGAATTCCTCTTCCTTCCGTGTGAGAGTGTTATAGACCTTCATCGGGGGAAATTTTAATGGAATGGGACTGCTCCCCGGTCTCTTGATTCTGTGGCGGGTATGTTCTTCTTTTTCCTTCATTTCCTTTAAACTTTCCAATCAATGAAAATTTATCTGGTCAGGCATGGTCAAACCGATTACAATCTCAGAAACCTGCTTCAGGGCTCCACGGACAATCCTCTGAACGAAACCGGTCGGCAGCAGGCCCGTCATCTGGCCCGTGTTCTGGCGGATGTTCCCTTCGAAGTCATATACTCTTCTCCCCTGAAGAGGGCTCTGGAAACGGCAGAAATCATAAGGGAATCCAATGTCAACAGGCCTCCCATTCTGCTGGACGAACGCCTCAGGGAAATCGATATGGGGGAATGGGAGGGCAGATATTATCCCGCCATTCTCGAGGAGAACAGGGAATACTTCGAGAGGGTATGGGAGGATCCATTTTTATACGCTCCTCCGGGAGGGGAGTCCTTCTCCCGGTTCGTGAGCAGGCTGAGGGATTTTCTGGACGATTTGAGGGAAAAGGAGCACAATCTGGTACTTATAGTGGCGCATCAGATGGTCAATTCCGCCATAAGGATTCTTCTGGAGGGGGCGGACTGGAGGGAGTTCTGGACCCGGAAGCAGAAGAACGGAGAG
>JALSOK010000034.1 GCA_026986535.1 Caldifarciminota bacterium | reverse complement strand
TGCCGTGGGGGTGCTCCCGCGACAGCATAGTGGCCTTCTTCTGGAGAGACAGGCGCAGTTATGGAACCGGCTTTCTGGTCCCATTCGACATTTACGGCACCATATCCACGGATGGGGGCATCACCTTCGGACCCGGTTTTCGGGTCAATTCACAGCCCTCCCTGTACGACTCCCTCCTGCTCCTCAGAGGGAATGACTTCCTGGGATGCGATGTGGGGGATGATGATGTGTTCGTGGTGTGGGGGGATACGAGGGACACCTCCATGCACATAGACATCTACCTGGCCCGGATTCCACTGCCCCTGGCAGAGAGAGAAAGAATCCAGCACGGGCACAGAGGGGCGGGAACATTCGACCCCTCTGGAAAGAAAACCAGCAGGGGCAAAATTCTCATAGATGCGGGCGGAGAGAAGGTCATAAGGATCCATTAACTATTCGGAGCGGGATATGACCCCCCTCTGACTTCCCTCTATGAACTCCACTATATGGCGAATATCCGGATTATCGGGGAATTCCCTCGAAAGAACCTTCACCGCCTCCCTGACATCCATCCTCATTATGATTTTAATGGCCTCGGATATGGCCCTTATGCGCTCGGGGGAAAAACCCCTCCTCCTGAGACCCACGATATTCACACCCCTGAGACGGGCAGGATGCCCCTCAACCAGAGAAAACGGAAGCACATCCCTGTTGAGGCGGGCCATCCCCCCCACCATGGCGTACTTCCCGATGCGTACGAACTGATGCATCCCCACCAGCCCCGAGACGAATGCATAATCCTCGATTTCCACATGTCCCGCGATCTGGGTGGCATTGACTATTATGATCCCATTCCCGATGCGGCAGTTGTGGGCCACATGGGCGTAGGCCATTATGTAATTATTATTCCCTATGACGGTTTCCTGCCCCTCACCCGTCGCCCTGTGGATGGTCACGAATTCCCTTATTACATTGTTGTCTCCGATCCGGACAGCAGTCCTCTCCCCCCGATACTTCAAATCCTGAGGCTCGAAACCTATCATCACATTGGGAAAGATGCGGTTGTTCTTTCCGATATAGGCAGGGCCGTATATTATGGTGTTATCGCCTATTTCGGTCCCCTCGTCTATGAAAACATCATCGTCTATGTGGACATTCCTGCCGATTCGGACAGATGGATGGATCAAGCCACCTCCTCCCTGCTTCCGTTTTCGTCCGTCTTCCTGGCGAACACGATGCGGCCCGTATCGCTCTGATAAATAGAAACCACCTCCACATTCACCGTCTTCCCTATGTCCCTGCGGGCCTTATCCACCACCACCATGGTCCCATCCTCCAGATAGCCAAGCCCCTGCTCCGCCTCCTTGCCCGGCCTCACTATCTTGATGGAGAAGGTGTCTCCGGGAAACACCGTTGGGGCCAGCGCTCTGGAGAGCTGATTCAGGTTTATAACCTCCACCCCCTGCACCTCTGCCAGCTTCTGCAGATTATAATCCGTGGTAATGATAGGAATCCGCCGGGAGCGGGCTATGTTTATGAGCTTGTGATCCACCTCCCTGTTGCGGGGGTTGTCGGAGATGACGGTGACCCTTATCCTTCTATTGTTCAGCTCCTGAAGTTTGCGGAGCATCTCGAGACCCCGCCTTCCCTTTTCCCTCCTGAGGGGATCAGTGGAATCGGCTATGTGCTGAAGCTCTCCGAGTACGAACTTGGGAATGAGAAGCTCCCCTTCGAGGATTCCGGACTCCGCCAGTTTTACTATCCTTCCATCTATGAGGGCGCTCGTATCCACCAGCTTGGGCACCCCCGAAACCTCATCCGTTCCCCGCAGGAAGTTCAGCAGTTTCACATACCTGAGCTCGTGCCTCTTAGAATAGGAGAATGCGATGAATATGTATATCACCACCAGGTTGGAGATCAGATAGACGAAGAACTCGTATCTGGATGGGAATATGCGGGACAGAGAAAACGCCAGAAGGTTGGCTATGAGCAGGGCGGCACCCAGAGATATGGAGAGGGCGAGGACATTGCGGGTCTTCTGGCGGGATATATAGGAGGAAGCCATGTACGCGAAAAGGGTTATAAACAGGGCGATACCAAAGGAAGCATATACATCAAGACCCAGGAGATACAATCCAAAAGCAGACGATACGAAAATCAAAAGAAGAAAAATTAAATTTATTCCAAACATACACTCAACAACTCCCCGATATTGGTTACTTTCAAAATTTTAATACCCCCTCCCCCGAAGGCCCCCTCTTCCGCATTGGCGTAGATGTTCTTTATACCCATGCGCATCGCCTCCTTCGTGCGCATCTCCATGGAAGGGGCGGGAAGTATATCACCGGTAAGCCCCACCTCGCCTATGAACACGGCATCGGGATCGAGGGGAAAACCCCTGAAAGCAGAAACTATTGCCATGAGGACAGCCGAATCCACAGCCCAGTCCGAAACCTTCAAACCTCCCACTATATTGACGAATATGTCGTGATTCCGCAGGCGTATCCTGGCATGTTTCTCCAGAACGGCAAGGAGCATGTTCAATCTCCTGACATCGTATCCGGTCGTATTCCTCATGGGGGCGGCATAGTAGGTCCGGACCGCAAGGGCCTGAACCTCCAGAGGAATGGTCCTCCTCCCCTCCATCACCACACTGCGGGCAACCCCCACCCGCGGACCCCTGCCGGGGGAAACGAAGAGTCTGTGGGGATCCTCAACGGGGTGAAGGCCCCTCTCCCCCATGACGAAGAGCCCGATTTCATCCGTAGAGCCGTAGCGGTTCTTATACGCCCTGAGGATGCGCAGATCCGTCTTGCGGTCCCCCTCGAGATAGAGCACCACATCCACCATGTGCTCCATGGTGCGGGGACCGGCTATCTCCCCCGACTTGGTCACATGGCCGATTATGAGAAATGCTATGTTCTTCCTGCGGGCCACCTCCTGGAGCAACAGGGTGGCATCCCGCACCTGCGACACGCTCCCCGGATATGAGGGGTTGGCATCCACTTTCATCATCTGTATGGAATCCACGACCACAAGCTCGAAGAATTCCCCCTCCAAAAGCCGTGCCACAGCGTCCACCGAATACTCCGAAACTATATGAATATTGGCCGAACCTATACCCAGTCTCCTGGCCCTTTCCACCACCTGAGATGGGGCTTCCTCTGCCGCCACATACAGGACCTTTCGCCCCGTTCCCGCAGACACCTGAAGCGCAAGGGTGGATTTCCCTATCCCCGGATCCCCGCCCAGTATAACCAGGGACCCCGACACCAGACCGCCCCCCAGAACCCTGTCCCACTCCTCTATGCCCGAGGCATACCGGATGGCGGGGGCCGATGGCCGCATATCGGATATCCGCACGGGGCGGGGAACTCTGGAAGCGGATGCCTCATGCTCCTCCGATTCGAGGACGAAAGTGTCCCACTGGCCGCAGGATGGACACCTGCCCAGCCATCTGGCCGACCTGTATCCACAGTTTTTGCAAATGTACATCAGAAGATTTCCACATTAATGTATTTGGCAGGATTCTTCCTGATGTCCTCGATCAATTGCTGAAGCTGGATAACCGTGGCTTTGAGCTCGAGATACAGAGAATCATCGCTCATGAACTTCCCTATGGTTCCCCTGTACTTGAGGCTGTCGATTTCGAGCATCATCTGCTGAATCAGACTGTCGCTGCGCATCACCAGATAGGACAGACCCGTTGTCAGGGAATCCACAGCACCGCGGGATTCTGCCATGAGGAGATCCATTCCGGTCATAAGACTGTCTAAATTTCGACTCTGATGGGCCACCACCTGAACAGAGGTATCGAGGAGCACATTCAGACGGGCCAGGGTTATCTGAAGGGACCGGCGCAGTTCCTCAATCTGGGTATCGGTGTGGGTGAGGACCAGATTCAGGTTGTTCAGAACGCTGTCCACGCTGGCCATAATCTTTTCCGTTTCCGAAGCAATGTCCTGTGCCATATACATGATTTCGTCGAAGGAGGGACTGTCCCTCCCGGGTATGGTATCCCCTTCCACCAGGGGCTCACCCCGTCCCGGTACGATATCTATCATCCTGTTGCCCAGAACATTGGGTGTAACGATGTTTGCATAGGAACCCTCCGGGATTCTGTAATTCGTGATGCCTATCCGCAGGAGGACCCCCTTGCCCTGAATCACCACATCCTCCACCCTTCCCCTCTCCACACCCAGAACCAGAACCTTGGTTCCCCTGCTTATGAGGGTTGCGCGTGGAAGTTCAATATAGTAGTGGTGGGTGGTCTTCATGCGCTTGAGGGAACTGATCCAGAGATACCCCACGACGAGAACAACGAGGGTGGCAACCACGAATACCCCCACCCTCACATACTGGAAGAAACTCCTGTCCATATATTGTGAGAATTTTAAACGGGCAGAATTATATCCACCAGCCTGCGGGCCACTTCAGACTTCGGAGCATCTTCGAACCGGGCCAGCACCTGCCCCGTGCGGTCTATGATCATACCCGTAAATCGATCCCTTCCCATACTCTCCAGCGT
>JALSOK010000033.1 GCA_026986535.1 Caldifarciminota bacterium | reverse complement strand
ACATTCTGGCGGCTTCTATTGCCAGCTGTCCTATGCGGGGGGTTCTGGAGGCTATCAGGAGGTGTATAATTTTGGTAGCGTTCCATTTTGAGGGTTCCTTCGGAAATCCTATTTTCTTTAAGATTTTTTCAATTGTTCGTTTCATAATTTTGTGGTAAGGGGTTGCCCCTTACCACTCTTGTCCAATTTTTGGTACGGATTTCAGACTGTGATCTCTACCTGACGGAGCAAACTATAAACTTTGAACCTATGGCAGGAATTAAAGACTATTACGAGACCTTAAAATCCATAGAGATTAACGGGAAGGATATAGTCAGCGCGGGATATGTTTCGCAGGTTTATGTGGAGGAGGGAATGCTCCACATCAGGCTGTCCATTCCGCAGGAGTTCATGAAGCATGCAATTGCTATCGAGAATACACTGAAGAGGGTCTTTAAGGAGAGGCACAATATAGAGAACATCAGAGTGGAGATTAAACCCAAAATGCAGATAGCACCCCCAAAGCTCCAGACCACTGCATCGGGAAATATATTCGACCCCAAGCGTATTCCGGGTGTCAAAAGGGTCATAGGGGTGGGCAGTGGTAAGGGGGGTGTGGGCAAATCCACTGTCGCGGTGAATCTTGCTGTGAAACTTGCGCAGAAGGGCTACAGGGTGGCCATCTTCGATGCCGACATATACGGTCCATCGGTGGGCACCCTTCTGGGTATCAAAGGTCAGAAGATAAAGGTGACGAAGGAGAAGAAATTCCTCCCTGTGGAAGCCTATGGAATAGGGGTTATTTCATTCGCCAGCCTTCTGGATGAGGACACCCCCGTTATCTGGAGGGGGACCATGTTTCACAAGGTTTATCAGGACCTGTTCTTCAATACCATCTGGAGCGAGGATGAGCTCGATTACCTGGTGATAGATTTTCCGCCGGGAACCGGGGATGCTCAGCTTTCGGCGGCCCAGCAGGTCATAATCGATGGGGTTCTCGTGGTGACGACGCCGCAGAGGGTGGCCGTTGATGATGTCAGAAGGGCCATAAACGCCTTCCTTAAGATGGAAGTGCCTGTTCTGGGACTGGTTGAAAACATGAGCTACATCATAGACACATGCGGAAATAAGCTCCACATTTTCGGGAAGGGGGGCGGAGACATTCTGTCCCGGGAAACCGGTCTGCCCCTCGTGGCCCGCATACCCCTTGATCCCGAATATCTGGAGGTGTCCGACGAGGGGAGGCCCATGGTGATACAGGAGGTGAAAAATGAGAATCAGAGGCTTATTCAGGAGGCTTACGGCAGGATTTCTGATTTTATCCTTGAGCGGGTTGCTCCTTAACTGCGGCGGAGGGGAGCAGAGCAGGGAGGTGGTGGTTTCGGTAAATCCCCTGAGGCTTCTGGTGTATGAGATGGACACCTCCGTTCCGGTCGTTCTGGCGGTGGGAAAGAACAGCAATCCCCACATCTTCGACCCCTCTCCTCGTCTGGTGGAAAGGATGAACAGGGCATGCGCTCTCATATACATAAATTCCAGTTTCGAGCAGTGGGTCAGGGGCCTTTCCACAAAGAGGAAGGTGGAGCTGGCCCCGGAAGTGAGGAATCCGCATGTATGGTTCGACCCGGTGTTTATGAGGGATAAAGCGGATGAAGTGGCCAGGGCCCTCTCCGGATGCGGATACGGGCCATCGGTGGAGAGGCTGAAGTCCCGCATCGGCGAAATAGACAGCCTGATAAGGGCCCAGAAACGGGAGATTCGAAGGAAAATCGTTCTGGCCCATCCTTCCCTCAAACCATTTTTCGACAGATACGGGATTCCAGTTTATTCCATCCTCTTCGGACAATCCGGGGCGGACCTGATTCCTTCAGAAATGCGCAGAGTCCTCGCCCTGCCTCCGGAGAGTGTGATCATATTCAAGGAGAGCATATTCCCCGACGAGGACTTTCAGGTATTCACTTCCAGAGGATACAGGCTGGTCCAGTTCGATCCCTTCGGATTCGAAGAGAAGACCTACACCGGATTCATAAGCAAAATCTGGAATCTCATCTATGAGAACGCCCGATAGGTACTTCGTGGAGAGGGGAGAGGGGAGGCCCGTCGTATTCGTACACGGGGCCGGAGGAAGCCATATAAACTGGCTCCTTGTTCTGAAACTCCTGTCCGACGATTACAGGAAGATTGCCCTGGACCTTCCCGGCCACTATAAGAATCCCCTTCCCCTGCCCGATACCATAGAGGATTATGGGCTTTTTCTGGTGAATTTCCTCACAGAGTATGTGGGGGAGCCTGCTGTTCTGGTGGGCCATTCCATGGGCGGAAGCGTGGTGTATCTGGCCAGCATATTCTCCCCCGGGATGGTGGATAAAGTAATTCTCGTCAACAGTGCCATATTTTCCAGGAAGGAGCGCTTTGGAAGGCTCACAAAGGAGCGCATTTGCGAAAGACTTTTCTATTCTCCTAAATTCATAGAGGATTGCAAACGCAGGAATGTGCAGATAGCGGAAGATTTGTCCATTCCGGAGCATGACCTGGACATCCTGAAGAAGTTCGACCCTTACCGGTATGTGGAGAAGTTCGATAGGCCATGCCATCACATAATGGGGAAGAACGATAAAGTTATCCCCTTCTCCAGCCTCATTCACACCAGTTCCATACTGGGATGCTCCAGCCATTACATAGAGGAAGCGGGCCATATGCCCATGATCGAAAAACCCCGGGAGTTCGTGGACATTCTGGAGAGACTGCTCCGGGAGAACCCTTAAACTTTCCGTATGCTGTCAATAGTTCTAACCCTTTCAGGAGGAGCCGTTATGGAGAAGACCCTGGACAATGGTCTGAAGATAATTGCTGTTCAGAAGGACAAACTCCCCATCTTCCAGCTTTCTCTCCACATTTACGCGGGTTCCGTGGATGACCCGGAGGGAAAGGATGGTCTGGCCAGTTTCGTGGGCAATCTCATAGATGAAGGAACGAAGCATTATTCGAAGCTCGATATAACCAACCGGTTCGATGAACTGGGAACCCGATTCGGTATATCCGTGAGCAAGGTGGGAACGGAGCTCAATCTCAAGGCCCTTACTCCCAATGCGGATGCGTCTCTGGAAGTCTTTGCCGATATAGTGAAAAATCCCGCCTTTCCAGAGGACGAGTTTCAGAAGATGCAGAAAAGGATCATAAGCAATATACTCTCGGATAAAGGGGACCCCAACTATGTTTCGGGAATCCTTGCATCCCGTCTGTTTTACGGGAACCATCCCCTTGCCCATCCTGTGGAGGGAGATGAAAAGACTGTAGCCAGTATCACTCTCGATGATATTAAGGCCTTTTACGAAAAGTATTATGTGCCTGCAAATGCTTTCGTCGTAGTCGTTTCCAGCCTGAATCCCGAAAAGGCCATAGCACTGGTGGAGAAGCATCTTTCTGACTGGAAGAAGAGAGAGGTGCCGGTTCGTAAGTTCCCCCGTGTGGAATACCCTGATAAGCGGAAAGCCTATGTATACCACATGCCCGGCCTTAATCAGGCCTTCGTCTTCCTGCTCGGTAAAGGGATAGCAAGGAACAATCCGGACTACAACAGGGCCAGGGTTGCCAATTATATCCTGGGTGGTTCCGGCTTTTCCTCCAGAATACTGCAGACCATAAGGGTAAAGCATGGATATGCCTACTGGGCCTATTCATACTTCAATGGCGGGTACCGCCTTCCGGATCATCCTGAACCGGGGACCTTCATGGCGGGCTTTGCCTCCAAGACCGAAAGTTCCAATCATGCCCTCCAGCTTTTAATAGATGAAATAGACAGGGCCCGCAGGGATGGCTTCACGGAAAAGGAGCTGGAGGATGCAAAGAGCTATTATGAGGGCAGTATAGCCCGAAAGGGGCAGAGCTATGCCCAGCTGGCGGGATTCTATTCCACTGCCGTCGTATGGGGACTTCCGTACGACTTCTGGAGGAAGGACATAGAGGAAATTAAGAAGCTGACCCTGAAGGATGTGAATGGGGCTGCCAGGAAGTATTTCCCCGATAGGTTCATCGTTCTGGTCCTCACCGATACATCCCGTTTCAAGCTGGAAGTAGAGGGTTTCGATGAGGTGGAGTACAGGGATTATAAGTAGCATTCTGTTCGTCATCTATCTGGGGGCCCTTGCCCCCCTTTATGTATTCTTCAGGGGCCAGTATCCCAGAGTCGATGAGTCTCTGGCTTTTATGCTCATCGTGTCCTCCCTGTTCATCGGATTTGGAATGTTTATCATACTTAGATTTCTGCACTACATAAGGAGGGAGGTGGTTCCCTATCTGGCGATTTTATTCAGTCTGATTTACTTCTTCGTGGGCCTTTCGGTGGTTTATCTGACCGATGACTGGTATAACTATCTGTTATTTCTGCTGTTCTCCAGTTATATTCTCTGGAGGTTCCGATTCTCCTGAGTCCTCTATAGCTTTCTTAAGGGAGCTGTAAATCTGGAGCTGTTCTATGAGGTTGTCCAGATAGTAGAGCAGGGGTTTGATCCAGTGGGTTATCACATTTTCGAATTTTCTGGGCCTTCTGGACAGAATCTGCAGAACCTTGGGGTCTCCGGTTAGGTGATAGGTTTCGTATATGAGTTCCCTTACCGCTCTCCGGTCCCTTCTGTGCCATGCCTCCACCACTTCGTTGCGCAGTCTTATGAGGTCTTCCATCCGGAAGAAATTTTACATGGAGGCCTTTAAACTTTAATTATGAGAAAAATTAACATAATTTTAACAGCATCTGTGCTGGCCTTCGCGCTGACAGCATGCGGAGGTCAGAAGGAAGAGCAGAAGGAGAAGGCACAGGTTCAGGAGACTGCTACTGCACAGCAGGAGAATAAGCAGGCACAGATGGAGGAGATGGTCTTCGAGAAGAACGGTATAACTGTGAAGAACCCCTACACGGTTGCCTCCAAGGCAGGGCAGATGAGCGTGGTTTATCTGGTTATAATGAATAGTAATGACCAGCCCGACACCCTTCTTTCTGCCCTGGCCGATACCTCGATTGTCGGTGAGACCCAGCTTCACATCTATGTACAGAAGGACGGCAAGACCGGAATGAAGCGGGTGGAGAATATCCCTATTCCCGCCGGGGAGACTGTGGAACTCAAGCCTGGTGGATATCATATAATGCTGATGGGGCTCAAGAAGGATATCAATGTGGGCGATACTGTGAATGTGGTTCTGCACTTCAAGAACGCCGGAGATCTGGAAATACAGGCTGTGGCCCGGGAGAAGAAATAAGAATATCCTATGGAGGGAGTACTGTCCCTCCTTTTTATGCCCGACAGAGCAAAGCAGTGGGCGGAGGTAGGGTTTATACTTCTTCACCATGTCCCTGTTGAAGATATCCGGCGGTGAGCGGAAGGGCTTTAAACTGAAGGTTCCCCGCGGAACCAAGCCCACCAGCTCTTTCATGCGGAAGGTGATATTCGATACGCTGGGGAATCTCGTTCTGAAAAGGAGGGTTCTGGAACTATTTGCCGGAAGCGGTGCCCTTTCTCTGGAGGCCCTGTCCAGAGGAGCATCCTCTGCTGTGATGGTGGATATATCGAGGGCGGCTTTCCTGGCCATAAAGGACAATATCCGCCATCTCGGATATGGGGACAGGGCCAGAGTTTTCAGGAGCGATGCCATCAGGTTCCTTCGAAATATAGACGAAAGGTTCGACCTGATACTTGCCGACCCTCCCTACGATTACGGGGATTATCAGACCCTGTTGAAGGAACTGCGGAGGGTGGTATCATCGGAGGGGATAGTGGTGCTGGAGGTGTCGTCCCGTGTGGAATTGAGTCCCGGGAGGTGGGGTTTCCGTATATGGAAGGAGAAAAAGGGGGGTGATACGAGGATTTACTTTTTGCTTCCAGGTGATGAAGAGTAGAAGAGTCTGTTGTCCGTTTTTCCGGAGTGCCCTGTAAAATTAAGGCATGTTGGTGTTGCTGATGGGCCTTACGGCTCAGGATGTATTGAACAGGATGTTTCAGGCATGGGAGGGGGTGAAGGATTATAAGGCGACCCTCCAGGCTTATACCTATGGTAATGGTAAGGAGGAGAGGAAATCCTATGAGCACAGGTACCTAAGGCCCGGGTACATATACCTCAAAGTTATAAAGGGGGGTTCGGGGGCTGCATGCTATAATCCGGAAACTGGAAAGGCCCGTGGAAAGAAGGCATTTATAAAGCTCACCCTGGACCCGGAGAAGGATAAGAGGATCAAATCGGTGAGGGGTGATAAGATATACGAGGCGGGAATAAATGCCATCATAAAGAGATGGAAGAAATACAGCAATGTGAAGCTGGATGGAGAAACCACTTTCAAGGGGGTAAAGGTGTATAAGCTGGTTGCTGATGGGATAAAGCACTATAATGCCGTAAAAGAGGTTCTGTATGTGCGCACCGATAATTATCTTCCTTATGCTTTTGTTCAGTACGATTCCAGCGGTCGGAAGGTGAAGGAAAATATCTATAAGGGTCTGAAAGTGAATGTGGGCCTGAAGAAGAAGGATGTCTGCTTCTAAGCCCCGAAAGTACAATGTGGTCGTGGGGGGAGGCCTGGCGGGGATCTCCCTCCTGTATCGGCTTCACCGCTCGGGATTCGAAAATCTCCTCCTCATTGAAAAAGATGCCCTTGTCTCCGGGGAATCGGGTAAATCGGCCGGAATAGTGCTCCACGACGAGGAAGGACTGGAGAGCCTCGATATATACAGGAGCCTCGATGTGGAGGTGAGGGACCTGGGACCCTTTTCCTATGTAAATCCTTACGAATTTGCCATAAAGCTGTACTACGGTTTGAGATCCGACGGCGTTCAGTTCGAGCTCTTCGAGGAGGTGGTGGATCTGGAGGCTTTCGAGGGACATGTAATCCGCGTTATTACCGACCGCTCCTCATACCCCGTGGATAGGCTGTTCCTGGCTGCCAACCTGGGCATCGAGAGGCTCCTGGGCCGGATGGGGGATGCACTTCCTGAGAAGTATTACAGGATTCAGGAGATTATATTCAGGTCTCCCGTACCCATGGAGCCAATTGCTGTCGTGAATGAGGATTTTCTCGTGAGGACGGAGGGGACTCACCGCCTTATCGTTCTGGGAAGGCCGGAGGTGGTGGATAAGCCCCGGGAAGGTCTCACCAGGGCGGAGCCCCAATTCGTGGACAGGGTGGTGGAATTCCTGATTCGGGAGGGTTTCGGGGATATAGGGCTGGAGAAGAGCCTTATTGGATACGAGGCCGTCTATCCCTGCAATCAGCGCTACGGCTCCAATTTATACATCTTTGCCTGCTTCGATGGGATGGGTTCCACCTATGCCCCTTCCAGAGCGTGGAGGATGAGAATATGATTTTCCTGTATATGATTTCTGCTCCGGACCAGGACAGGGTGGCTTATCTGGACAGCCTCGATGCTTATATGGAATATGTGGCTCTCGAGAAGGGTGTGGATGCCGATATCCTGAGGGCCATAGCATGGGTCTCGAGCAGGTACCATCACCGCAGATGTCCCTCCCTTTACGGTTCCATAGGACTTATGGACATAAGGGACTTTTCCCTTCCGGGACCCTCTATTTCCCTTCAGACCGTCTGCGGCGGCAGAAGGGTTAATCTGGATGGAATTAAGGGATATCTGGCCTCCTCCTGGCGCGCCAGCGTGGATTATGCCGCAGGGCTTCTTTCAAAGTACCTGAGCCTGTGTAAAGGGGAACTGGCATGTGCCCTTGAGAGGTACGGAGGTCCATTTTTTGCGGTGGATGTTCTGCGGGTGTACAGGGATGGATTGCAACACATACTGTCCATCGAACCCCATCCGTCGACGGAAATCCCTGTACTGACTTCCCTTTACGATGCGGATTGCTCCCCGCAACCCCAGTTCGACTTCGTTGATGCTTTCATCCCCGCTGATCCCTCCAATTACACGGATGCCAGCCGTCCTTCCGATTATCCAGTTTCGTATGTTATAATCCATACGACTCAGGGCTCTTACAGTGGAACCATAAGCTGGTTTCAGAATCCCGATGCCAATGTCTCCGCCCATTATGTAATCCGCTCTTCCGATGGGGAGAGTACGCAGATGGTGTGCCACAACGATATCGCCTGGCATGCGGGGAACTGGGATTACAACACATGGAGCGTCGGCATAGAGCATGAGGGGTATGTGGAGGAGAATGGATGGTACACGGATTCGCTGTACGCATCTTCTGCCCGCATTTCGGCTGCTCTGTCCCGGACCTACGGGTTTGGTGCCGACAGGTTGCATATCATAGGCCACTATGAGGTGCCGGGAGCCACCCATACGGATCCCGGCCCCTACTGGGATTGGCCCCTGTACATGGCCTATGTCAATGGGAAGAGGATTGCAGACACGCTGGTTGATGAGCTGGATATGGGCTTCATCCGGTATGGAACTTACGACAGCTGGTGGTTCGATACGCTCGGTTATTCGGGCCACTTCCTCTGGACCTATGCATGGACCGGCCAGAGGGACAACTGGGCTGTGTGGAATCCCATTCTCCCTTTTCCGGGCTGGTACGAAGTTAAGGCTTATATTCCTGCAATGGATTCAACCCTGTCTCTGGTCAGGTATATGCTCATCGGTCTTCAGGGAACCACGCAGGTGTGGGTGGATCAGGAGGAGCATAAGGGTGGATGGGTGGTTCTGGATACGGTGGCATTCGGGGCGGGAGCCTATGGATATGTGGTTCTCACGGATACAACTTCAGATCCATCGAGGGCCTATCAGGTGGTGACATTCGATGCCCTCGCATTTTCGTATCTGGGTCCCCTCGAGGGATGTACGCAGAGGGTGGTGGATGATGCAAATCCGGGATGGAATGCTTATGGTTCCTGGAGCCTGAGCAGTTATTCGGGATATGCCGGGGATTATCATTACGCTTACACCTATTCTCAGGATTCCGTCATATACGACCCTGCCATAACCTGTCCCGGTGGCTATCATCTGAGGACATGGATTCGGAAATCCTCCAACAGGACCACGCAGGCCCGCTATAGGATCCATTCCATCGATGGAGACACGACCGTTTTCCTGAGCCAGTATTCGCCGGTGATGGATACCGGATGGGTGGAGGTGGGTACATTCTGCCTGGACAGTTCTTCTTCGGTTGTCCTTTATTCCTCTGCTGTGGATGGGGATGTGGTCATATCGGATGCCATCGAGTTCGTTTACGATTCTGCTTTTTCATGTTCCGGTTCCGTTGCTGTGGAGGAGGTGGGGAGGAGTCTAATAGTGAGCCCCGCTGTCGATGGCTCTGTACGAATAATCTCTCCTGTGGGGAGGTCGGTTTCCATAAATATTTTCGATGCTATGGGCAGGGTGGTGGGAAGAAAGAGGAGCATTCTGGCTCCGGGAGAAAATGTTCTGAGGTTTGAACTTCCGTCCGGGGTTTACATCCTTCGGGTGGACGGAAAGTCCTACAGGTGGCTGGTCCTCAGGTGAGTATTCTATACCCGGGTTCATTTGTCTTCCGGTTTCCATTCTATGGTGGGCATGTCGAATTCGTTCAGGTACTTTCTGACCACATATTCATCGTCGAATGGGACCCTTTCCCCCTTTATCTCCTGATAGGTCTCGTGCCCCTTCCCTGCAATCAGGATTATGTCCTCCGGGCCGGCCATATCTATGGCCATCTTTATGGCTTTCTCCCTGTCGGGTTCCACATGGTGCTCTCCGGTTATTCCCTTTTGAATGTCCCTGATGATTTCCATTGGGTCCTCCCATCGGGGGTTATCGCTGGTTAGGATGACTATGTCCGCATATTTCTGCGCCACCTGTCCCATAAGGGGCCGCTTCTGTCTGTCTCTGTTTCCCCCTGCCCCGAATACCACGATGAGTTTCCTGTGGGGAAGGGATTTCAGGGTTTTCAGGACATTTTCCAGAGCGTCGGGGGTGTGGGCGTAATCTATGAACACATTCCTGATGCGCTGGAGCCTCCCCTTGGGGGGCCTGGCCCTGGAGAGGAATTCCGCCGCTGTGGATGGAGGGATGTCCAGCGCGGTGAGGGTGGTGAATGCGGCCAGGAGATTGTAGGCGTTGAACTCGCCCAGCAGGTTGTGGTTTATAATGATGTATATACTGCCCTCCATCTCGGTGGAGATGACCAGCCCCTCTTCCAGATTATTGCGCATCACTTCCCCCCTGATACTGGCTTTCCTTTTGAATCCATAGGTTATTACTCTCCCGGTGGAGGCCCTTTCGAAGTGGGGGGCGTGGGGGTCATCTGCATTGATGATGGCAAAATCGTCCTTCTCCAGCATACTGAACAGTTTCAACTTTGCTCTCATGTAATCTTCCATTGTCCCATGGAAATCCAGATGGTCCTGAGAAAGGTTGGTGAACACGGCCACATCGAAGTCCACATGGTCCACCCTGTGAAGGGCCAGGGAATGGCTGGAGACTTCCATCACATGATGGGTTCCGCCGCATTCCAGTATCTCCTTCATCATCTGATGGATTTCGAGGGATTCCGGTGTGGTCAGGGAAGCCTTTTCTTTCCTGCATACTGTGTCGTAGAGAACTGTTCCCATGAGGCCGCATCTGTTGCCCGTCCAGTTGAGGACCTGGTGCAGGAGGAAGGCGGTGGTGGTCTTTCCGTTGGTTCCCGTGATGCCTATTACTTTCAACTGACCCGATGGCTCTCCGAAGAATCGGGATGAGGCGAATGAAAGAAATTCCCTGGAATTTTCCACTTCTATGAATAAGGCTTTTTTCTCGAACTGCCGGGGAGGGGTGTATTCCGGCTCGTGTGCCACTGCCACAGCCCCCTTTTCTATTGCATGGGGGATGAATTCATGCCCATCCACATTGAATCCCCTTATGGCGACGAAAAGGTATCCTTCCTCCACTTTCCGGCTATCGTATGCTATGCCTCTGATTTCTATATCCCTCTCTAAAGTCTTTTCTATCAGACGGCTCAGAAGCATTCGCAGAAGTTTAAAGGGGGTTTTCACGACCCCCGCTTCCGGTGAGCGGGGATCGGGAGGTGGGTTATGAGGGAATGTTAATTGAATGTTAAATTCCCGTTACTATTTCGTTAAAATTTTAAAGGCATACCGGGTCCCGTGTCAAGTGATTCGGAAGGAGCGTTCGGAAATTATCGGCCGTGTTGGGGTGAATACAGGCTTAATGGGAAGGGGAAGGCCTTTCTTCCATGTGTAATAGTTGGTTCGAAATGAGTGCTCTCAAGTTCTTTAAACTTAAGGGGCTATGAGAGGTATCTTATCCTATCTTTATTTTTTCACAGTTCCAGTTTTTGCCTGGGCGGAGGTGGATTCCTCCAGTGTTGCTCTTTATGGAGCGGTTCCTGGATACATATACTCCGTGGATGTGGACTCATCGAGGGGCCTGCTCTTTGCCGGGGGTCTTGGGGGTGTTGCCATCGTGGATGTGTCGGATCCAGCCACTCCAGTTCATCTCTCTTCCATTCCCTTCGAGGTGGTCCTCGATGTGAGTGTTAATGGTAATTATCTTCTGGTCTCTGCATACGAGCAGGGTCTTGCCATAGTGGATATCTCGGATGCTTCGCATCCGCAGGTGCTTTCCACCCTTAAGCTTCCCGGCCAGGTGGCGGATGTGGCCTGTGGTAATGGGAATGTTGTATTCATGGCCTCCCGCTATGCCGGAATCTTTTCCATCGATATATCGAATCCGGCTTCTCCCTCTGTGCTCGATACATTTCCATCGGGGGTTGTCTATGAGATTTATGTGAGAAACGACACTGTATTCGCCGCCGGCGGTTCATACGACTTCTTTATTCTCGATGCTTCTAATCCATCCAGTCTCTCTTTTGTATCCGGTCATACGAGCGGATTTTTCTCCTGGGCCACGGATTTGAGAGTCAGAGGAGATACGGTATTCCTCGCTGACATGGGGGAAGGCTTGAGGGTGGTGGATGTTAGCAATCCTTCCAATCCCGTGGATCTGGATAGTCTGGATACTTACGATTATGTTCAGTACCTCGACATCGGAGGTAATTATGCATATTTGGGAACCTCTGACGACACTCTGTTCGTAGTGGATCTCGCCACCATGTCGATAGTGGGCACTTATGTGGAAGAGGGGGATCTGAGGGATATTCGGACTCTTGGTAGCATAATTTATACGGCAACCTCTTCTTATGGAGTTCGCATCCTGGATGCTTCCAATCCATCTTCGATATCGGAGGCTGGTCGATTTTCTACTCCTTCTTTTACGGTCTCTCTGGCTGCCCGCGATGGTTATGCTTACGCCGGGGACTGGAATTCCGGTCTTACGGTGCTGGACATATCTTCTCCGTATAATCCCAGGATAGTGAAGAGCTTTCCATCCCTGGATTTCGTTCAGGACCTCTATATAGACGGGGATTATCTATATGTGGCCCATGCCTATGAGGGGCTCTATGTGGTCAATATTTCTGATCCCTCCAGTGCCTTCATAGATGGAAGTTATAACACTCAGGGGGTGGCCGATGGGGTGTATGTATCCGGAAATTACGCCTATGTGGCCGACAACTTCGGGGATCTGGTGATTCTGGACATATCCATACCGCAGGTGCCATCGCTGATAAACACCTTTCAGTTCCCCGGAAGGGGTATGGATGTGGTGGGGAAAGACAGCCTTCTTTTCATCGCGGCGGGCGACAGTGGTCTCGTGGTGGTAGATGTATCGGATCCTCTTTCTCCCATCCTGGTGAGCCAGTTCGTTCCTTCCTCTTCCTACATCTATTCTTCCAAAGTATATCTGGCGGATACCCTTTTATTCCTTACCAATTACCAGGAGCTTTATATACTCAGCGTTTCGGATCCCTCTTCTCCCTATGTGGTGGCCGTGGACTCCTTCGGGGGGCAGCAGGTGATGGATGTGAATGGGTACAACAATCTGGTGTATATTACGGTATGGGATTCGGGAATGAGGGTCATTGACCTCAACAGTCCGGACATTCTTTCGTATGCCGGCTATTATGACCCATACATCTCCAGCTTCAGGGATGGAATCGCTCCGGTGGACAGCTTCGTGGTCATTTCTGCGGGAATAAGCGGTGTATGGGTCTTCAGGACCCTCGTCCCTCTGGGGATGAAGGAGATTTTTCAGAATTCCCGTAATATCCGCTTTTCTGTGCTCAGGAACGGGATTCGTATTCTCAGTCCGGGCTTCTTCGAGATATACGATGCGGCGGGGAGGAGAGTGTTGGGAGGAGCTTCCGATGGATTTACATTCGTGCCCCTGAAGAGGGGAGTGTATATACTGAGGATGGGATTTGCCCGCGAAAAGTTCGTCGTTCCCTGAGGGGAGGTGTCCCCTCATCTGACTATATGGATTTTCGTTTTACCACCGTCGTGTATGATGTATATCCCGGGGCTTTCTGGAGGTTCTCTTCCCTCTCCCAGGAGTCTTCCGCCGGGGGAGAAGAACCTGTATATTCCGTCTGCTGTGTGCCGACTTTCCCCGATGCTCACCGGTGTGAGCCCCGCCAGTTTGAAGATCCATTCGTATCCTGCAAAGTTGGCGTTGCCCGAGTACCCTGTGATTACGATGCTCTGGTTGGTGGGATCCAGTCCTATACCCGTTCCCATGTCTCCTCCCGTGCCGCTGGAGGGGGATACAATCCTGTCGTATGTGTGGGTCCATACAGCTGTTCCATCCACTGCCCTTATCTTCGCCACGAAGACATCCCTATCCCCTGTTTCGTACAGGGTTCCTCCTATCAGGTATGTGGGTTCAGAGGCTGGAATCACCACCGCATCCAGTTTCACATTTGAAAACACCGTGCTCCACAGGAGATTGCCGTTGCTGTCCAGCTTGATGACTTTTCCATCGTAAGTCACTATCACATAGTTATTGCTGGAATCTACCGCTATCTCCGCATCTGCCTGATTTACAATTCTTCCCCCGTGCCCGCTTATTGGATAGAATCTCTTCCACAGTATCGTTCCCGATGGAGAGACTTTCGATACCACCATGGATGCTGTTTTTGTATCGAAGCCCACGGCCACATAATCTCCATTCCTGTCCACAGCAACATCCCTTCCGGCCGCAGAATAGGGATATCCCGGCGAATGAATCAGAATGTTCCATAGCGGGTTGCAGCCCGGACCGAATTTCCACATGTAAAATCCCCCAATGTCCCCGGTGACCACCACTATGTTGTTCGAGTTATCCACATCCATCCCGAAGGGGCCGTCCCAGTAATTATGCCAGCAATTACTTTCATCTCCGCTCCAGAAGTATCCCCAATTTGTACAGATAGTAGAACCATCTATATTGCTTAGCCTGTAGAGTTTTCCGCCCCAGCAGTGGGGATAGTTTCCCACATCCACCCTGTAGAGGATTACATAATTGCCGCTTTTGTCCACTTTTACATCCGATGCTACCTGGTCCCATGTCTGGGTTATATCCCTGTACCAGACTATACTTCCATCTGCCGGGTTCAGCCTGAAGACCCTTATTCCGCTGATTTGATTTGCCGAACCCCCTCCCCACGAGGCCATGGTCAGTATGTACCCGCTCCCATCGATTGCCACTTCGTTGTCGGCGCACAGACCGTATGTCCCGCAGAAATCAGTATAAATGTCCGGTCTTCCCACCACCCTCATGTCCACCCCGAAGTAGGGAGGGTTTCCATAAGTCTTCTGCCACACCATGTCCCACTCGTACTGGGCGTGGAGGAGGGCGGGCAGGATAATCGACAGTGCTTTTGCATTTATACCTCTCATGATGAATGAATTTTATAATTGAAACTGCATAAATTCAATAGTACGAATAACTTATGAACACCAAGATGGATCAGGCTTTATATTTCCACCCTGCTTCCTTCAGAATCCATAGAACACCTAAAGGAGGGCTGCGGGAGATAGAGCGCTCTATATCCCGAACCTTTCTATATAAACCGCCTTGCCCGTTTCGGGGTCTATTTCCACATAAATTCCCTGAACCATCAGATTTTTCTTGCAGGGCTCTGCTTTTTCCCTGTAATGGGGATACATGAAACGGGGGACGATTTTTTCGGGATCAGCGCCGATAACCGAAAGGGTCCCCCCTGTCATACCGATATCCGTGATGTAAGCTGTTCCTCCCGGCAGAATCTTCTCATCTGCAGTCTGGACATGGGTGTGAGTTCCGAATACCAGGGCATATTTCCCATCGAGATGGAATCCCAGAGCCGTCTTTTCGCTGGTGGCTTCTGCGTGGAAATCCAGTATGTAGATTCCATCGGGGTCGCTTTCCATGGCCTGTAGAGATTTTCTGAAGGGGCATTCGACGCGCGGATCCATGAATACCCTTCCCAGAAGCGTAATCACATACACCCTTTTTCCCAGAATTTCCGTGGAGAATATTCTGTTTCCCGGCGATTCTTCTGGAAAGTTATAGGCCACTATGACATCGGGTTTGTCTATTACTTCCTCAAAACCCCTGTTATCGAAGATGTGATTTCCGGTGGTTATGACATCTGCCCCCGCTTCCTTGATCGCCCGGTAGGCCTTTCCGTTTATTCCCCTTCCTCCGGCGCTGTTTTCACCGTTTACTATCGTAAGGTGGGGCCTGTACTTTTCCCTCAGGAGGGGAGCCTTCTCCCTGTATATGTTCCTGCCGGGCTTTCCATAGATATCCCCGATTGCCAGAATCCTGATGTACTCTTTCATCTGGAGAATTTTAAAATCTCTTCGACTAAAACATGCCTGGCTCCTATGGATTTGAACCGCTCTTCCAGGTTGTGGTAGAATTTGTACTCCTCTTCGGAAACTTCACCCAGATTCCTGTAGAAGTCCTCTATGTCCTGCTTTTTCTGCTTCTGGAATTCTTCCTGCGGGTCTATCTTTACTTTTCCCTTATCCTCGAAAACTTCAGCTTCATCGTATAATCCCTCGTAGAGCTTCAGGATGGCCATCGCCTGATTTATGTTTCTGGTCAGAATAAATGCGGTGAACTGCTCCTGCGCTCCGTACAGCATCATGGTTCCCACGACCCTGTATATGTTGCTCCTGTCCTGCGGTCTCAGTGGATTCCTGTCCAGGAGTCGGGCCACTCTTCCCATGTTGTATATCAGGAATACCCTGTTGTTCTTATCGAAATAAACTGCCCGGGACTTCTCCGAGATTCTGCTGAATTTTCTGTAATCCCTGAAGCTGAATTTGATTGCGTATTCCTTCCTGGCGAATCCATCGTAGAAAACATCGAACTTTTCCTCATATACGAATTCGTTCAGCTGATTTATGATGGACTGGGTATCCCCTTTCAGATTTATATGGGGAATCAGAATGCGGGGTATGAAGTAGGCGAGGGGGGACAGAACCCACTTTCCCTCCACCGGGTAGATATAACCCACCATAACATCGTACTTGAAGTAATCCCTCCTGCTGTCTATGTTCCAGATTCTAATTTTCTCCCCGCTTTCCAGGTCGATGCCTCTGAAGCCGAGAAAGTCCAGATCCTCCGTTATTTCCACCCGGGCCATCTTTCCGCTGGAAAAAGCGTGCATCGCTTCCCTCTGCCTGTGGGTCAGGAGTCCCTCCCGCTCCCTGAGGAAGCGATTCAGTATGTCCCTGTCCGTCATTGCGTAATATACATGGGCATCGCGGAAGATTTCTCTGTATTTCCTGAGGGTGTCGGCGTAATCGGTTGCCCTCTCTTTTAACCATCTTCCCACATGAATCTCAAATATTTCCACCAGTATGTCCTGATACCGGGAGACCACCATTGCATCGTCCCGGCAACACTTCTCGTAGGGTTTCCCGCTCCCGCATGGACACTTCATTCTCCGGATTGCCTCCTGTTAGGCTGAAAAGTATAAATCCCGCATTGCTCCGGGGAACTGGAATTTCCTCTTGATATTCGGGACACCTTTTACCTTTAAGATTTGGCATGGAGGGAAACTCCATGGAGGAGAGAGAGCTCCTGGAAATCCTGATGAAAGAATTCAGGAGGATCAATAGGAATATCGGACAACTGTTGCATCAGGTGAAGATGC
>JALSOK010000032.1 GCA_026986535.1 Caldifarciminota bacterium | reverse complement strand
CCCCATGTCCTGAAGAATCAGGCCGGCGAATACGGCCACATTTCCGAATCCCTGTATTGCCACGGTTTTGCCCTTTATATCCTCACCGTGGAGCTTAAGGACTTCCCTCGTGGAGATTGCAACCCCTCTTCCCGTTGCCTCCTTCCTTCCCTTTGAACCTCCGATGTATGTGGGTTTTCCCGTCACAACCGCCGGTTCGTTGTATCCCTTTATTATGCTGTAGGTGTCCATGATCCAGGACATTATTTCGTCGTTGGTGTATACATCCGGGGCGGGGATGTCTATGGAGGGTCCGATTACGGGAACGATTTCGTAGGTAAAGCGGCGGGTCAATCTCTCCAGTTCTCCCCTGGAGAGCTTCTTCGGGTCCACCTTTACGCCCCCTTTGGCCCCGCCGAATGGGACATCCACCAGAGCGCATTTGAATGTCATCCACTGGGCGAGGGCCACCACTTCATCCTCGTCCACATCGGGCGAATACCTTATCCCCCCCTTGTAGGGCCCGAGAGCCGCATTATACTGACATCGGTATCCTACGAAGACCTGAACCTCCCCGCTGTCCATCTTAACAGGTATGTGCACCTTTACGGTTCTTTCTGGATAGCTGAGGATATTCTTTATCCAGTCCTCCAGTTCCATTATTTCGGCAGCTCTGCTGAACTGTCGTAGAGCTATTTCCCTCGGATTATGCTGCTTCATGGCAGAAACAATTTTAAAGGGGTTGAAGGGGATTTATAACCATCCGAAATTGTAGGGAACCATTGTCAATGGCTCTTTTTGTTGAGGACTGTGGGGGACCGAATATTGCGGAAAATATAATGACCACAGGGATTGCAGGCCGATATGTGGGCGGTAGGTGCCGCGGTATTCCCCAAATTCCGCCGGATTGGGCCTCCTGTTACGGGAAAAGGCCTCTTTTTCTATATACCTTTGCTATGCGTTCTATTGCCAGGATGTAGGCGGCCGTCCTCCAGTCTATCTCCTTTCCCTTCTCTTTATACTCCTTCAGGGTCCCGTGCACTTCCCTTATCACCTTCACCAGTTTCTTTTCCAGCTTTTCGTTGACCTCATCTTCTTCCCAGTAGTATCCCATTCTGTCCTGCACCCATTCCAGGTAGGATACGATAACGCCTCCGGAATTGGCCAGGATGTCCGGTACGACCACGATGCCCTTTTTGAAGAGGATTTCGTCTGCCTCGAAGGTGGTGGGGCCGTTTGCGCCTTCCACGATGTACCTTGCCCTTATTCTGTCGGCGTTGTCCTCTGTTATCTGATTTTCTATGGCGGCCGGTATCAGCACATCCACATCCAGCAGGAGCAGTTCCTCGTTGGTTATGCTTCTGGCTTTTTTGAAGCCCTTTACGCTTCTCCTGGGAGTTGGGGAATCCCCGTAAACATATTCCATGAGGGCGGGAATGTCCAGACCTTCCGGACTGTAGATACCTCCCTCCACATCGCTCACCGCCACTATCTTCGCCCCCATTTCATGGAGTATCAGGGCCGCATGGCTTCCCACATTTCCGAATCCCTGTATTGCCACGGTTTTGCCCTTTATATCCTCACCGTGGAGCTTGAGGACTTCCCTCGTGGAGATTGCAACCCCTCTTCCCGTCGCCTCCTTCCTTCCCCTGGAACCTCCAATGTATATGGGCTTTCCCGTGACGATTGCCGGCTCGTTATAGCCCTTGAAGATGCTGTAGGTGTCCATGATCCAGGACATTATTTCATCGTTGGTGTACACATCCGGGGCGGGGATGTCTATGAAGGGTCCGATTACGGGAACGATTTCGTAGGTGTACCTTCTTGTCAGTCTTTCGAGTTCCGCCCTGGAGAGTTTTCTGGGGTCCACCTTTACGCCCCCTTTGGCCCCGCCGAATGGGATATCCACCAGAGCGCATTTGAATGTCATCCACTGGGCGAGGGCCACCACTTCATCCTCGTCCACATCGGGCGAATACCTTATTCCCCCCTTATAGGGCCCGAGAGCCGAGTTATACTGGCATCTGTACCCCTCGAACACTCTGACTTCCCCGCTGTCCATTTTCACGGGAACATGAACCTTAACCACCCTCTCTGGATAACTGAGTACATTCTTTATCCAGGGTTCCAGCTCCATGATCTCGGCGGCCCTGTTGAACTGCTGAAGGGCCACCTCTCTCGGATTTTGCTTTTTCATGGCGGGGAAAATTTTAAAGTGGTTGATAACTGCTGAAAATTGCGATGCGATAAGCATTTTCTTTGGGTCGTGAAGAGTGTCGGCTTCCATGGGATGGGGGGAAATTTATACCCTTCTTTCCCATTGTTTTTCATAGATTTGCATTAAGCAGGATTTCCGGGGGGTTTATACTTTCGAAATGCTAATTGCAGTACTTCTTTCCCAGAGTGCACCCGTTTTAATATACGGGAGCGGTGGACCTGGAAGTGTTTATGCGGGGGAAATCCCGCCCGGTTCTGATTCCAAACCTGTTATCGTTTTCGTCCACGGAAAGTCCTCCAGCGCCGATGTCTGGTACTCCGGTAATGACATGTATTCCCTTGCCTACTCGTGGGGCTACAGGACGGCATTCGTGAACCTCTATCCCGAGGGGAGCATGTGGACCAATGGTGCCCTTCTGAACAACCTTCTCAATGTCATCTCCGGATACTTCGGGACCAATAACCTGGTGGTCATAGCCCACAGCAAGGGGGGAATAGACACGGAAACGGCCATATTCCACTATGGAAATGTGAATGTAAAGCAGGTCATGACCCTCTCCACCCCCTACTGGGGTTCTCCTCTGGCGGATCTGGCCTACAGTACATGGCTCTGGTGGCTGGCGGAAATCCTGGGCCTTACAACTGACGCCACCTATGTGCTCCAGACCGGATACATGGCGTGGTTCAGGAGCGTGACGGACCCCATCTACTATCTGAATCCCATCCCCACTTATTCTTATTCAGCCTGGTTCGATGGAACCCCCTTCACATGGCCCTGGAATGACAACTTCTGCCTCAGTGCTATATGCTGGGGCCAGTGGTACCTGAGCCTGAACGGTGGTTCCTGCTCCGAAGGGGGGAACGATGGCGCTGTGACATATTCCTCTGCCCACAAGCCCACTTCCATCAATATGTCCGCCCCCTGTTCCAGCAGTGCCTGGAAGTACAACCATTATGAAATTGCGAAGGGGTATAATGTCTGGGACAGGCTGGTCTTCAACATCTCTGTCAACAGGAATGAGCCAGGACAGTTCGACAGAAGTCCGTTTCTCACTGTGGGGAGCTCTTACTACTTCGCCCGCTCCGGCGAGTCCCTCAATCTGCGGGGGGATTTCTATGTGCTGGTCTTCGGTGCGGATGAGTCCGAAAGGCTGGAGACGACCCTTCCCCATCAGGATATGGGTCTAAAGAACATTCCAATGGGGGATGGAATATTTATGAAGGCCAGGGTTTACAGGTTCGAGAATGTAAAGGCCGGAAAGTACACCTTTTCCCTTCAGAGGAATTCCCGCCTTCCCATTATGATTGCTTTCGACGGGAAGCCGGCCTATCTGTCCAGCGACCGCATGGTTTACAGGTATGGGGATGTGGCAACCTTCACTGTTCGCCTTCCGGAAGGGGTCGAAAGTGTAGAGGGCGTCATAAGGAATATCCGGAGTGGACAGGAGTGGCCCCTGGTCTTTTCGGGCAGGGGAGGGGAGTATGTTGCCCGTTTCCATATCCCACATCAGAAGGGTGTTTATAACATTTCGGTTTCTGCAAGGGGTGATGGTTATTACAGGAGCATGACGAAATCCATAATGGTTGTAGAAAGGAATGAGAGCAGGCCCGATTTGAAGACCATGTCCTCTTCATCTGTTCCGGAGGGCAGAAGGTTTCAGGTTTTCGATGTCAGCGGAAGGAAGGTTTTCGAGGGCGTCGCCGCGGATGGAATGCCGGACCTCAGGGGTCTGAAGCGGGGAACCTACATTATCAAATTCGAAGATTCGAGCATCCGCAGGGTTATTGTCAGATAATTCATATTTATGGGGGGAGCTATCCCCCCTCCACCTCTTTCAGCGAAGGCGTTTTTCCCCTGTAAATGGCTTTGAGGAATTGGTAGCTCATGCGGGCTTCCCTTCCGGCTCCCTCCAGGAAAATTTCCATTTTGCTCTTTTTGAGCAGATAGTTTGCGATTCTCCAGTCGGTTATCAGGGAAATGCGGCGGGCTTTGGGTCCTTCTCCTTCTTCCAGGATCCTTATCACGAAGGCCTTCTCCAGATAACTCAGGAAGGTTTTGAGGGTTTCGAATCGA
Source organism: Caldifarciminota bacterium (assembly GCA_026986535.1). GTDB lineage: Bacteria > Hydrothermota > Hydrothermia > LBFQ01 > DSFT01 > S143-66. The sequence continues at coordinate 311 of JALSOK010000032.1, read as the reverse complement.
ATATCAAGGAGGGCGGCTGTTTTTCTGTAATTGAAGGGGAGGCCGTTGTTGTTCAGGATGAGGAGAAAGAGTCTGTGGAATGCTGTCCCTTCCCTCAGGTCGTAAAGGGTGGATATGTGTCTGAAGAGGTCATCTGCGGAAAAGGGGATGCTCTGGTATATGAATTCCCTGTAGGAAGGCAGGGGAGGAATGCAGGGGGTTTCGTCGGACTGGTACCTGCGTATCTGCCTGGTGCACAGGGAGAATTCTCCCCATTCTGCGTTAATGCATGCTATCTTATCGGGTATTCGGGCCACCTTCTTCAATTCATC
>JALSOK010000031.1 GCA_026986535.1 Caldifarciminota bacterium | reverse complement strand
CTTCGTAATAATCACCCTTCTGATAGCCCTCTTCATAGGGGTAATAAGGACAACGCTCAACCTGATGGTCCTGGCGGGGGAGAGCGACCTGATGACGGGATTCAAAGAGTTTATAAGCGCCATCCTCTATATCATCGTGATAATCGAGCTGGTAAAGGTCTTCGTGGAGTACTTCGAATACGAAAGAGTTAGACTGGGAATACTGACGGAAGTAATCATCGCATTTACCCTGAGGGAAATGATCCTCAAGGTTTTCGAAATGAATGTGAGCGGTCTGGATATATTCTTCTGGAGCATGGCTATATTTGCCCTCATCGGGGGAAGGGTGCTTATTCTTTACTTCAATCTGGACAAGAGCGAAACCCCCTATGTCAGGAAAATAAGGCGCACCCTCAGGAGGGCAAACCCTCCCGGATAGAAGTCCATCATTTAAACTTTTCCTTCATGATTATACTGAAACAGGAATCCGAAATCCAGCAGATGAAAAAAGGGGGCGAGATAATAGGCCGGTTCTTCGAGGAGGTCAGAGAACTGGTCAGGCCAGGGACCCCCGGGGAGAAAATAGAGGAATTTGCAAGGAAATTTATTACATCCCATGGAGGATACCCCTCATTCCTGAACTACAGGGGCTACCCCGCAAGCATCTGCCTCTCGATCAACGATGAGGTGGTCCACGGAATACCTTTTGGAAAGACAATACCGGAGGCTGGCCTCGTAAAGATAGACATCGGGGTTAAATATGGATGCTGTCATGTGGATTCGGCATTCACATTCGTCGTGGGCGAAATCCCCCGCAGGGCGAAAAAACTGGTAGAAATAACTCAAAAGGCCCTCCAGGAGGGAATTCGGGCCGCAAGGAAGGGGAACAGGGTATCAGACATATCCAGAGCGATAGAGCGGACAGTAAAGCCTTACCGATTTGGAATTATACGGAAGCTCGTGGGTCATGGGGTGGGGTTCGAACTGCACGAAGACCCGGAAATTCCCAATTACACATCGAACAGGGCCTACGACCCCATATTGAAACCGGGAATGACCTTCGCCATCGAGCCCATGATAACCTTGGGCACCCACAAAATAAAGGAAATGCCCGACGGATGGACGATAAAGACCGCGGATGGCTCATGGGCGGCCCATTTCGAGCACACAGTGGCCATAACGGAGGAGGGGACCCTCGTACTCACCTCCCCGCCGGAGCATCACTCATAAAATGTCCAATTAGATAAACCCTTATGAAACGCTCATTTTGAGCGTCTATAGATCGTCAACACTTCCATCGCATAATAATCATGCCATGTTGCAAATCATACAGAAATCGATTTCGCTCCTCATTCCGCCCGTCTGTCCCGTATGCGAGAAAAATCTAATAGATCCCTCGAGGGAACTGATATGCAGGGACTGTTTCCAGAAAGTGAGCCTCAGCTTTGCGGACGAAAAGCATGTCAAACCTGCGGGAAGGATACCAGTTTACTTTCCCTTCATATACACGGAGCAGGTAAAACGCATGATGCATCTGTTCAAATTCGAAAACTTCGAATCCATGGGGAGATTTTTCGCACAGGCCATGGTGAGCAAGCTGGAGGAACTGAGCATTGACTTCGACATCATAACCTACATTCCCTCCCATCCTGCCCGGATTCGGGAGAAGGGCTCCTATCCCACCCGGTTTCTGGCCATGGAAATTTCCCGGATGAGCGGCAGGCCCGTGAAGGAGCTCCTGAGAGCCACGAGGTACAAGAGGAGCCAGATTTCCGCAAAAGACAGAGCAAAGAATGTGAAAGACATTTTCGAGGCAGTTGATGATATGGAAATCGAAGGGACTATACTGCTCGTAGATGATGTTATCACCACTGGTTCCACAATGGCAGAAGCGGGGAAGGTCCTGCACGAAGCTGGTTATAAAAGGATAGTTGGTATTACAGCTGCTGGAAAAGTGTAAGCCCGCCTCCCCCGTCGATATTACTCGTCCATACTAATCCCCTGTTCCTCGGGTTCGGCCCCTGCGGGGCCGGGCCTGAGATAAATAGAAGTCCACCTCATTCCTTATATTCTCCTCTATCGTGGGTATCCTTTTTGAAGTCTCGAGAGCATTTCGGGACATCCTGTCCCTGAGCATATCGTCATCCACGAGGCGCTCGATATAGCGGGTCATCTCCATCCAGTCGAAGGGGCGAATCAAAAATCCGTTATAACCGTGCCTTATGATGCTATCGAGGGTTATGTCGAATGCAACCACCGGCTTCCCGTACGCCATCGCCTCCACGGTGGGACGGGTCATGTTGGCATAGGTGGCGGTGTTTACAAGAAGATCAACGGAGGAATAGAATCTATGCATTTCCTCGAATGGAAGACTCACGAGCCTCACACCGCGAAGCCCCCTCAATTCCTTTTCATAGGTTCCCCGGCCTGCAATCAGAAATTCGACATCCCCACGGCTGGAAAACGATTTTATAATCCTCAGCAGGTAATCCATCCCCTTGTACTTTTCAAGACGACCCGCATACCCTATGATAACTCTGCCCTCCCCCCTCAAAGAAGCATCATGGTTAACAGTTTCCGGTCCGGGCTGGAGATTTATATGCATATTCCTCGAAAGTATCCCAAATGTTCGAGCAGCAAGTTCGATATTGGAACCATCGTTCTCGAAGACAAAGGCATCTGCACCCACCCTGAGGGAAAGGAGGTCGAAGTGCCTGATCTGTACAAGGGGGTTTTTTATATTCACAACCAGAGGATTGGCCGATATACCAAAGAGCTTCACAACATGCGGAATACCAGAGTCCCTGGCCAGTACAGCCCCTGCAAACGCCATCCAGTACATGGAGATAACCAGCTCCACTCCCCCCGCCGGAAGCAGGTCCGGAACTCTTCGGGCAATCCTCCGGGCCAGGACATAATACCTCAGGGCCGGCGGCTTCAGGGGAGGCACATCCACATTCACCGCAACGAACTTCACATACTTCCCATCTTCATATTCACCCGACCCCGGATAAACCCAGTAGGTCTCTATCCCCCTCCTTTCCAGCTCCAGAAAAAGATACCGATTCTTCGGGGTGCCGAATCTACCGGGAAGCCAGTCCCCCTCCCAGGGAGAAAGCACGAGGAAAGCCATCGAGGGAATTTTACAGGAGACGGGGCAGAGAGCCCCGGGAATGCGGAGGGCGGGACTTGAACCCGCACGGGCTTAATCGCCCACTAGACCCTCAATCTAGCGCGTCTGCCAATTCCGCCACCTCCGCAGCAATGAAATTTTAAAGCAAAATCCGGAGCCGTGCCGCTCCGTTCCTCCCCACAGAGAAACCATCTCCACTTTCGCGGCCGATTACCGCTTCGCATACCCATGCAGTGCCGGGAGAACTCCAGCCCTATAAAATTCTCCAGCAATGAAAATCGGGGTCCTGTGCGGTGGATGGTCCCGTGAAAGGGAGATTTCCCTCAGAAGCGGAAAGAATGTGTATGATGCCCTCCTGAAGCTGAACTACGATGCCACATGCGTGGATATGCACAGGGATTTCGAAGAGCAGGTCCAGGGATTCGACCTCATATTTATAATGCTGCATGGAAATCCCGGAGAAGATGGAAGAATACAGGGTTATCTCGATTTAAAGGGAATACCGTATGTGGGCTCCGGACCCACAGCATCCGCAATTGGACTGGATAAACTACTGTTCAAGAGGGTGATGACCGCAGAAGGGGTGAGCATAGCCCCCTATATACACTTCGATGCAGAAGAAAGTCCGGAATCCATCGCCCTCAGAGCAATGAAGAATCTGGGAAGCTTTCCCCACATAATCAAACCCGTCAGGGAGGGCTCCAGCATAGATACATACATAATCCGAAACGAAGAGGACCTGAGGAGCAAAATACAGCACCTTCAGAAAATATACGGCGACGGCCTGTTGGAGAAATTCATCAGGGGAAGAGAGATAACCATAGGGGTTCTGGGGACAGGAAAGGATGCTTTTGCTCTCCCCATCCTGGAATTACAGCCGGTGATAAGCGAGTTTTACGATTACAGAGCAAAATATACGAAAGGGGGAACCCGATTCATACTCCCCGCCCCCATGCCCGGGGATATTTACGAAAGGCTTCAGGACACTGCCGTGAAAGTACACAGAATTGTCGGAGCAAGGGACTTCTCGAGGGTGGATATGATCCTCCGGGAAGATGGGGAGCACTTCGTACTCGAAATAAATACGATACCGGGCATGACAGACACCTCGGATTTACCGGCACAGGCGAAGGAGCACGGCATGAGTTTCGAAGAACTGGTCGATTTCCTGGTAAAGAGCGCATCCAGGAGATATAACCTGTAAAGGAATAGAAACCGGAAAGCCTTTTCATACCGAAATAAGAAAAGCCCTTATCAATTTCAAAGAATGGAAGTGCTCAGCTGTCCCCATTATCTTCAGCGCTTCCGGGGCAATTTACTTCCCTTCAACAGGAAAGGAAAAGCGGATGGTTCGCATAGTGGAGTGCAGACACTCAGCAGGAGACATACTGTATGATTTCATGAAGGACAGGTTTTTTCCGGTGATGAGCGAAGTTCGATTCTGCGTGTCTGTTTCTCAGTTTCTTTCATTGGCTCTCGTTGGGAAACGGATTCTTTAATTCCCTTGTCCCCTGAGGAGTTCGGGTCTCAC
>JALSOK010000030.1 GCA_026986535.1 Caldifarciminota bacterium | reverse complement strand
AATTCCACAAACTCTCTGACTGCATCTATATCCTGCGAATTTACCGTCCTGAACATCATCTGCGTATTCATCTGGGCAAGGACATACTTGCTCACCTGTGCGGGCCTCTGGGTTATGGTGACCAGACCCACCCCGAACTTCCTCCCCTCGCTGGCAATCTTCCTGGCCCAGACGAGAGCCGGATTATCCCTGCCGGCGGACACCTCCCCGTAGCCCCTCTCGGGGGCAAAGTTGTGGGCCTCCTCAAGCACTATAAGGGCGTCGTATGCTTCCTCCCTACGGGCCTTAAGAAACAGACTCCTCATCACAAAGCCGGCAATATGCACCCTTATGGTCGGGACCGTCACACCGCTGAGGTCGAATACCACAGTGCCCGAAAGATTCAGATGCTCCTCTATCCGCTTCCTGGTATCCCAAACACTCCTGAAGAAATCGGGACCGAACTCCTCTTCCATGGAATCGAAAGCCTCCTCTATCGTCTCTCTGTTGTACTCATACTTTCCAAAATCCACCTTCCGAATCTCATCCCGCAGACTGCCCGAGGGATTTCTGAGCCATTCCACGATGGCAGACTGCAGGTTCCTGTAAACCTCCGAATTGGAAGAGGGCATGAGGGCTCCGTATTCCGAGAGAAAATCCACCACATCCCTCGCGTCATCCAGAAAGAAGACATCCCTCAGCCGCAGCACCTTCATGTTGCTCAAACGGAACCTTCCCTCCTCATCATCCCCTGCAAAGGCCCGGGCATATTCTCCGTGGGGGTCGAGCACCACGATCCTGCCCACATCCTCCGACTTCTCCGCCAGCCTGCTGATGAAGAGCTTTGTGAAGTAGCTCTTGCCGGAACCGGTATTGCCCAGAACGAGCATGTGCTTTCTGAGAATCTGCCTGTGGTCTATCTCCACGGGGGTATCGAAACCGTACAGCCTTCCGATTGCCACTCCCCCTTTTGAAAGCAAATGACCCACCTTCCCGGATACATAGACGGGCTCTCCAACATCGGCCGGCACACTCAATGGCTCCAGCCTGAAGGAACCATCCTCCTGCCCACGAATGCGGCCCAGAATAGATACCGTGGCAATTCTCACCTTTCTGGCCCTCTCGTTCAAATAGGAATACACCGCGGCCCTCATCCAGTCCATGTCCCGATTGTGGGAAAAAATCTCCATGAAGTCCCCCGTGGGAGCATACACATCGCTGTATCCATCCTCGAAGGGATTGTTGAAGAATCCCGCGCTGTAAGACCTGATGCTGTCGATTCTCCCCAGTACCCCATCCCCTATCTCCACGAAGGAGTACTCCTGCACGCGGCGGTCCAGCAATATGGCCCGCAGACTTCTGGTCCCCGATGGATTTATCACATATCCCACCAGGCTGTCGTTCAGGGGATACGAAGCCTCCAGAATCCTCCCGAAGTAATCCAGAAGCTCCCGGATCTGCTCCTCGTCATCGTGCCGGCTGTAGTAAACGGCCGCCTCGATATTTCCCCTCTCGAAAGGGGAATATCCGCTCGCGGTGATATTGGCAGACCCCACCACCGCTTCCCTGCCATCCACCACTACGAATTTGGCATGGAGCCTGTCGTTCAGAAATATCCCCGCCCCCTTCCCTCGCAGGAGGGCAAAAACCCTATCATCGGTTATCCTCAGGTCAGCAAACTCGGAGGCCCGTATCACCACCTGAACCCTGACCCCATCGGGAATGGCCCTCACGATTCTCTCCACAGCACCCCCTGTGATCCATGCGGAAGCCATGCAGACGCAATCGCTGGCGCCTTTCACCATTTCGATTACCTTTTCGCCAATTTCATCGCTGCCGAGTATCCGCATGAGCCAATTTTATACCGCACCGGGAACTGTACTCACCTGGAAAAATCCACGGGTTCTATGAGGAACTGGCCGCCGAGCCTCACCACCTCCCGGAACTTCATGAGCAAATCGATCACATCCCCCTCCTTCAGACCCATCCACCTGTCGGAGGGGTCGTATATGCGGCCGTAAAGCTCATCCCTTCCGGTGGAAAGTGTTATGTACAGGGTTCTGCCCCTGAGCTCCTTTCCCACCACCTTCAGGGAATTCATCAGGAAGAGGGGGGAGGGATTTCCATTACCGAATGGGGCCATTCTCCTCATATCCCGCACGAACAGGTCATTCAGGTCATGGGGGCGAAGGACCGCCTCGGCATCGGGAGTGGAGGGCTCATAACCGGCGAAATGCTCCCTTGCTATCCGGTTTATCTTCTCCTCGAACTCCTCGAGATACTCGGTTTTTATGGTGAAACCAGCCGCCATCTCGTGCCCACCGAAGTTCTCGAACATATAGGAAAGCTCGGAAAGGGCCCTCTGCATATGAAAACCCTCCGTACTCCTGGCACTTCCACGGGAGGTCTCCCCCTGGACCGAGATGATTATGGCCGGTCTGTTCCACCTGCTGACGATTCTGGAAGCCACTATCCCTATTATCCCCTCATGCCATCCCCAGTCCCACAGAACCAGAACATCCCTTCCCGCCTTCCGCATGGCCTGGGCCATCGCCCTGTCCAGAATCCTCTTCTCGTACTTCTGCCTCTCCTGATTGAGGCGATTGAGCCTGTGGCTCAGGAGGAGGGCCCTGTTCCCATCCCTTTCCGTCAGAAGATTGAAGGAGTGCATGGGGTCCGAGATGCGCCCCGCAGAGTTGAGCCTGGGGGCCAGAAGAAAAGCGATGTGCCAGGTGCTCACATATCCATCAACCCCCACGACGAACTTGAGGGCCTTGAGGCCGGCCTTCTTCGTCTCCCGCAGAACCCTCAGTCCAAGGCTCACCATAACCCTGTTCTCATCGACCAGCTCCCCCATATCCGCCACAGTACCTATGGCCACCAGATCCAGGTCCCACAGCAAATGGCGAAACGGCTTGCCCAGACGATTGTACAGGGCCTGCATGAGCTTGAAAGCCACCCCCACCCCCGTCAGGTGCCTGAACGGGTAATCCCCGCTCAGCATGGGGTGAACTATCGCACTGGCCCGGGGCAGGGTTTCCGGGGGCTCGTGGTGGTCCGTAATAATCACATCTACCGAGTGCCTGCGGGCTTCCTCCACCTCCTCCACGGATGTAATTCCACAGTCGGCGGTTATGATGAGGGAAATCCCATCCTCCACAGCCTTTCGAACAGCCCGCATGGACAGGCCATATCCCTCCACAAATCTGTCCGGTATGTAGGGAACCAGCTTATCCGGACTGTAAACACGGGAAAGGACCCGGTACAGGAGGGAAAGGGCAGTTATTCCATCGGCATCGTAATCCCCGTGGACCATGATGGTGCTTCCCCTCCTCATGTGGTGGATTATGAGGTCCACAGCCCTGTCTATATCCCTCAGCCCCCCCGGGTCCCTTATCTGCTCCACAGAGGGATTGAGAAACATCTCGATGTCATCATCGTCCATCCCCCGAAGGCGCAGAACCTCCTCCACTTTCTCGTGAATCTTCATGGCCCTATTGATCATATTCCTCTTCCGAATAGATGGGATAGGAACCGGAGCAGGCGTCCGTAATCAACTTTCCATCGACCAGCCTGGAGAAAACCCTGTACTCACCGCCCCTTCTGAATTCCACCCCGCACGAGTCGGGGGTCCACACCACCACCCTGCCGGTGTCGGGCCCCTTTATAACGAAGGACACATCGAACACATATCCCCGAACAGAGTCCCGGATTACACTATCCACAACCCCCTCGAACACCATATCGGAGCGGGCGACAGCACCCATATCATCCATCGGGGGGCAGGAGCACTGGGAGACGAGAAACAGCCACAGCATCGACTCATAAGTTTAAACCAGAGAGCGGCAGATGGAGAGGATGGGGACCGGGGATTCACCATCGCTCCAGATGTGTTTATAATTGTGGGGCTTTGGAAGGGGATGCGATTTTTTACAATTCCCCTTTAAAAACCATGAAAACCAGGAGGTGAAAAGGAATGTCGAAGATAGCCGTCGCTGGTCTCGGCAAAATGGGAACAGCCATCGTCAATCAGCTGAAGGAGCTCGCAAAGGACAGCGAAATCTTCGTTTACGACATCGTGGAGGAGAAGGAGAACATAGAGGGAACCTGCAGATTGAGGGATATAAACCCCGATGTTCAGGAGGCCCTGCGGGCCCTTAAGCCCGATGTCCTCATAAATGCTTCCACATTCACGGGCAACGAATTCTATGCCCGCCTGGCTGTGGAATATGGTTTCAACTATGTGGACCTGGGCCAGAGCACCTGGACCACAATAAAACAGAAATCCTTCGAGCAGTTCGCAAGGGAAAAGGGCGTAAAGCTGGTGGTAGAAACGGGCATGGCTCCCGGCACCATAAATGTCATGGGGGCTTACTATGCCGAGAGGGGTTATGAAGAGGTTATCATGTACTCCGGCGGGCTTCCCCTGGACGACAGGGCCGGAGGAATACTGAGATACGCCCTCACCTGGTCCATAAAGGGCCTCATTCAGGAGTACACGGATGCCACCATAGTGAAGAAGGACGGTGAAATCCAGTTCATACAGGGGCTGGCGGATGAAATAGAAAAGGACCTGTATGTCAAATTCACAGACCCGCAAATCGCCGGAGTCATCAAAAAGTACCAGAAGATAGAAGAGAAAGACGGAGAGTTCTACATCAGGGACCTGGAGTCCCTTCCCACATCAGACGGCGTATCCCTGATGCCCTTCCACTACGGGGGCGTGAAGAATATGGGATACAGAACCCTGAGATACTCCGGCCACTACGATGTAATCCGCAAACTGTGGAGACTGGGGCTCTTCGACAGCGACAGATTCCTGAACATAGAGGGCAGGGCCTACTCCTTCCTCGATATAACCTCCATGATGCTGGACAAAATCCTTCCCCGGACGAAGGAGGACATGGCCATCATGAAGGTGGTGGCCTCGAAGGGGGGCATCACAGAAGAGATGCACGCGGTCGTGCTCTCCGATGAAAAATACACAGCCATGCAGAAGATGACCGGATACAGCACCGTGCTCTCCGCCCTTTCCATCATCGGCCAGTACGACATTATGAGAAGGGACGACCCAGGAATAGACCCCCCATACAGATACTTCAACCCGCAGAAATATCTGAAAACCCTCTTCGAAATCATACCCCGGTCCGAACTGGTGAAGTGATATGGAAGTGAAAATAGGCCTCGAGATTCACCTTCAGCTGAAGACCAGGAGCAAAATGTTCTGCCGCTGCAAGAACGACTACGATGTTCAGGACGAACCCAACACCAATATATGTCCCGTGTGCCTGGGCTATCCCGGAACCCTTCCGGTCACCAACCGCAGGGCCGTGGAGTACGCCATAAGGCTGGCAAGGGTGCTCCACAGCGAAATCAATCCCGACCCGGTGTTCTACAGGAAGAACTACTTTTACCCGGACCTGCCAAAGGGGTATCAGATTACCCAGTACAACGAGGCCGCAATCGCTCAGGGGGGCTATCTCCCCCTGGACTTCAGAAACAGGGACAAAAGGGTCCGCATCCGCAGGCTATCCCTGGAGGAGGATACAGCCCGCTCCATACAGACCGACGAGGGAGAGGTCCTTCTGGATTTCAACAGGGCCGGTATTCCCCTCATAGAAATAGTCACTGAACCGGATATGCACACCGTGGAGGATGTCAAAAGGTTCCTGGAGAACCTCCGGCTGGTGGTTCAACTCATGGAAATTTCGGATGCGGACATGGAGAAGGGCCAGTTCAGGGTGGACATAAATGTATCCGTGGGTGGAGGAGAGAGGGTGGAGATAAAGAATGTCAACAGCATAAGGGATGTGGTGGAAGCCCTGAAATACGAAATCAATCGCCAGAAGGAGGAAATCAGAAAGGGCAGGCCCATAGAACAGCATACCCGCAGGTGGGACGATTACGAAAAGCGCACCATCCCCATGAGAAGGAAAGAAACGGAAGATGACTATCGATACTTCCCGGAGCCGGACATTCCCGTGCTATCCATCGCCCCCCTTATGCAGGAGGTGGAATCGGGCGACCTCGATGATCCCTTTGCCCTCTTCGACGAAATGGCATCCAGGGCCAGCCCAGGGGAAAAGGGCTACGACAACTACCTGAACAACCTGGAGATCCTCATGCGGGACAGGAACAGGGACGCAATACGATTCTTCAGAGATGCAATAGGAGACGGGGAGGTGGATCCCATACTGGCCAGCAAGTGGATGGTAAATCAGGTGCGCAACATGGACAGACTCCCCCCGCTGGACCAGTTCAGGAAACTCATGATAATGGTTCAGAAGGAAAAACTTCCCGCCCACAGAGTGAAAGAATTCCTCAGGCGCATCATAGAGGGAGCCGTACTGGAGGAGCTCCTGAAAGAGGTGGAATCCGGTCCCTCGGATGAAGAGCTGGAGGTCATCGTGAGGGCTGTAATCGCCGAGCATCCCGATGAATTCGAGCGGCTTAAGGGTGGAAAGATGGGGCTCATCGGTTTCTTCATAGGAAGGGTAAAGAAGAAGAACCCGCAGGCCGACCCCGGAAAAGTAAGACTCATAATCGAAAAGATCATGAAAGAGTGAGCAGAACAGTTCCCTGTTCATCCGGGCGGTCTTCCGGGCGGGCCGCGTCCCTGCAATCCCCATCCCATCTGCTTTATAATTTTCACCCCGACCGAGCGGGAGTAGCTCAGTGGTAGAGCACCTGCTTGCCATGCAGGGGGTCGCGGGTTCGAATCCCGTCTCCCGCTCTTTTTTATTATTCAGATCCGTCCGGGAGGTGTTATCATGAACAAGATGGAACTCATAAGGGGAGTGGAATCCAGGTTCATCAAGGAAGACATTCCCGAAATCAAGCCTGGATACACCGTAAGGGTTCATGTTAAGGTAAAAGAGCTGAGATTCAACGCAAAGAAAAGGCAGTGGGAAGAGAGGGTCAGGATTCAGCCCTTCGAAGGCATCGTAATAAGGATGAAGGGAAGCGGCATAAACCGGACCATAACCGTCAGGAGGGTGAGCCACGGAATCGGCATAGAGAGAATATTCCCCGTACATTCCCCCAACATAGAGAAGATAGAGGTGATAAAGAAGGTCAAGCCCAAGAGGGCAGTACTCTCCTTCATCAGGAACCTGAGCGAAAGGGCCCTCAGGAGGAAGCTGAAGGAAATAAGGGATTGATTGCAGGGGAAGTCCCCCTGTCTTCTTCTTCATGGAATACATCTCGAGATCCATAGAGGAAACTCACGAGATAGCATCCGAGCTGGCACAGAAGGTCCTCAAGGAGGAAAAGCCCGTCATAATCCTGCTCAGAGGGGAAATCGGAGCCGGAAAGACCACATTCGCAAGAGGATTCCTGCGGAGATTCGGCATTCGAAGGGTCAGGAGCCCCACCTTCAATATAATTCATCAGTACAGGGTGGAGGACCTGAACCTGTACCACATAGACCTCTACAGGCTGTCCCCGCAGGAGGTGGAAAGGCTCGAGGTATGGGACATAGTCAGCGAAGGAAACAGCATAGTGCTGGTGGAATGGTACGAGCATGCACCAGGGGACCTCTTCGACAGGTACTGGCTGGTGGAGATAGAAATGGTGGACGAAAATACACGGAAAATCCGTATATCCCACCACGGGGGAACCACCGTATAATTTTCACCCTTCGGTTTAAAAGAGGAGGAAGATATGAAGTTCAAGGTGGAGAAGAAATTGATAGAGCGGAATATTACCTCAATTGGAAAACTCGTGGGGGGTGGAAGGAGCGCCCTCGATATCCACAACAACATTCTGCTGGAGGTGGAAGAGGGTCGTCTCAGGATGTATGCCACAAGCGGAGACATAGAAATGGTCATGTCCATTCCAGTGCTGGATTCGAAACCCGGAAGGGCTCTGGTTGACCGCAAGAAATTTACTTCCCTCATAAAGGTTTTCGAAAAGGACGCCGTTGTGGATGTGAGCACGAGCGACAGCAACCTGACCATCCAGTCCGAAGGGGTCAGGTACAGGGTCGTCACGCAGGACCCCGAACTCTTTCCCCCCATAAGTCCAAAGGAGACCACCGGAACCTTTATGGTAAGCCTGGAAGATGTAATCGGGGCCCTGGACAGGGTGGAATTCTGTGCGGCCTCCGACGACAGCAGACTCTTCCTCACGGGCATCCTGTGGGACAGCAGGGATGAGTCGAGCAGGTTCGTGGCCACCGATAGCTTCGTCCTGGGGGTTGCGGAAAGAGAAATACCCACGGGGAGGGAATTCCAGGCCATTCTTCCCAGAAACCTGAAGGGGGTCCTCAAGGACATAGAGGCGGAGAAGGTGGAAGTGGGGTTCACGGAGGATCAGAATTACATGACCATAAGGTTCCCCGAAGGATTCATAAACATCCGGCTGATTCAGGGACCGTACCCCAACTACGAGGGAATATTCCCGGAGGGCACTTACAGCTCCCTGCGCATCACGAGGGAAGACATGGACAGGGCCCTGAAGGCGGCAACCGCCATCAACCCCGACAACCTGAAGTTCGTCCTCTCCGAAGACAGCCTGCTGATTCATGCCGCCAACACGGACGGCGATGAACTGGAAATCCAGCTGGAGGGCAGGTATGAGGGGAGCCCCTACGAGATCGTCCTCGACACGAAGAAGTTCGTGGATATAATAAGACATCTGCCCAGAGGGGATATGGAGATGCGCATATACGGGGACACCTCCCCCATCCTCATAGGCAGCGGGGAGGAAAACCTCAAATACCTAATAATGCCGGTAAAGATTTAGCCATGAAAGACTTTAACATAAACAGACTGCCCCGCATGGGGCCGGATATGAAGAAAGAGGATGTGGAAAAAAACAGGAAGATTTACGACCAGTACTATGTGCCCTATGTCATAGAGAAGGTGGGGATGGGCGAAAGGGCCTACGACATATACTCCCGACTCCTCAAGGACCGCATAGTCTTTCTGGGAACGGCCGTGGATGACCATGTGGGCAACCTCGTGGTGGCTCAGCTCCTGTTTCTGGAGGCGGACAATCCGGAGAAGGACATATACCTCTACATTCACTCACCCGGAGGATATGTGACTGCGGGTCTGGCCATATACGATACCATGCAGTACATAAAGCCGGATGTTTCTACCATAGCCATGGGAATGGCGGCCTCCATGGCGGCGGTGCTTCTGGCGGCAGGCACGAAGCAGAAGCGCTTCGCACTTCCCCACACGAGAATAATGATTCACCAGCCCCTGGGAGGGGTCAAGGGACAGGCAGCCGACATAGAGATAGAGGCGAAGGAGATTCTAACCCTCAAGCGCATGCTGAACGAAATACTGGCGAAGCATACGGGCCAGCCCATAGAGAAGATAGAAAAGGATACCGACAGGAATTTCTACATGTCATCCTACGAAGCGAAAGAGTATGGAATAGTGGATGAAGTCCTGGAAAAGAGGCCGTAAATCATGGGAAAGAAGAAAGAGAGGCGCTGTTCCTTCTGCGGGAGGCCGGAGAGCGAAGTAAACAATCTCATAGGCGGTTTTGCCGCCTATATATGCGATGAGTGCGTCCAGATCGCCTACGAGGTCCTCAAGGAGGCCAGGCTCAACTACGAGCCGCAGGAGGCCGCAGTCGAGGAGATTCCCAAACCCTCCCAGATCAAGGCATTTCTGGACAGATACATAGTGGGGCAGGAAAGGGCCAAGAAGGTCATATCAGTCGCCATCTACAATCACCTCAAGCGCATAAAACACAAGAACAGGTTCGACGATGTGGAGCTGGAAAAGTCCAACATCCTCATGATAGGGCCCACGGGAGTGGGTAAAACCCTTATGGCAAAGACCCTGGCAAAGTTCCTGAACATACCTTATGCCATATACGACGCCACCCCCCTCACTGAGGCGGGATATGTAGGAGAAGATGTGGAGAACATACTGCTCAGGCTGGTGCAGAATGCAGATTACAATCTGGAAAAGGCCCGATACGGCATCATATACCTGGACGAATTCGACAAGCTCTCCCGCAGGCAGGACTCCCCATCCCTCACGAAGGATGTGGGAGGAGAAGGGGTCCAGCAGGCCCTCTTGAAGATAGTGGAAGGAACTGTGGCCAACATACCCCCGCAGGGGGGCAGGAAGCATCCCGAACAGAGCTACATACAGCTGGACACATCCGACATTCTGTTCATCATGGGTGGGGCTTTCGATGGCCTGGCAGACATCATCCGCGAGAGGCTGGGTCGCAGGGAGATAGGATTCAGGGGAGAGCACAAAAGGGTGGACGACAGGGAGATACTGCGTCTGGTCCAGCCGGAAGACCTCATAAAGTACGGCATAATTCCGGAGATGGTGGGAAGGCTCCATGTGATTGCCGTATTCGACCCTCTCGATGTGGATGACCTGGTGAAGATCCTCACGGAGCCGAGGAATGCACTGGTCAGGCAGTATCAGAAGCTCTTCGAACTGGAGGGGGTAAATCTCCAGTTTACGCAGAAGGCCCTGGAGACTATAGCAGAAATAGCCATGAAGAGGGGAACGGGGGCGAGGGGCCTGAGGGCGATCATGGAGGAGGTCCTGAACGAATTGATGTTCCAGCTTCCAGAATTGAAGGAGAGGGGCGTTGCCAGAATCATCATAACGGACGAGACCATCCTGAAGCACAAGGAGCCCATCTTTGAAGTCAGAGAGGAAAGAAAAGCGGGGGGTTAGACCCGCAGGGGGCATGGAGAAGGCGGCAGAGGACAGGAGAGAAAGGGCCCTTCTGGTGGGTTTCGCAAAATCCAGCAGGGACAGGTGGGAAGCCCTGGACAGCCTGGAGGAACTCCAGCAGCTGGCAGAAACGGCCGGATACGAAGTTTTCGAGAAATTCCTTCAGATCAGGCCCCAGGTGGACCCCGCATACTACATAGGGGTCGGGAAAGCGAGGGAGCTGGGGGACATAGCCCGGCAGTACGCAATAGACATAATCATCTTCGACTTCGAACTGACCCATGCACAGGCGAGGAATCTCGAAAAAGTCATGGGAATCCAGGTCATGGACAGAACCCAGCTCATCATGAAGATCTTCGAAAACAGGGCCAGAACCTCGGAGGCAAAGATACAGGTGGAACTGGCACAGCTGGAGTATGCACTGACCCACCTCGTGGGCAGGGGAAAGGAACTGTCCCGTCTGGGAGGAGGAATAGGGACCAGAGGCCCGGGAGAAAAAGAGCTGGAAGTGGAAAAGAGGCGCATAAAGGACAGAATTACGGCCCTTCGGAAGAAGCTCCAGACCATAGAGAGAACGAAGAAAATCCACAGAAAGGCCCGCAGGGACTTCATAAAGATTGCCCTCGTGGGATACACGAATGTGGGCAAATCCACCATAATGAACCTGCTAACCGATGCCAGCGTATATGTGGACGATAAACTGTTTGCCACACTGGACGCCACCACCCGCCTCCTGAAACTGCCCGCAGTTCCCTACAGGGTTGTCCTCTCCGATACCGTCGGATTCATAAAGGATATTCCGCCCGGCCTCATAGCCTCCTTCAGGGCCACGCTGGGGGTCATAGAGGATGCTGATCTCATACTGCATGTGGTGGACATATCGCATCCGGCCATGGAGGAGCACATAAAGACCGTGGAGAAAACCCTGGAGGAGATGGATTTGAAGGACAGACCCATACTTCTGGTCTTCAATAAGATAGATATGCTCCTGGACAGGAATGTAATCCACCGCCTGCGGCAGAAGTACCCCAACAGCGTATTCATTTCGGCCCGCCTCGGGGAAAACATAGAGGAACTGGTGGAAAGGATAAAAGAGATGCTGGAAGCCAATTTCAGGCCCTTCGAAATCGAAATCCCCCTGGAAAAATTCGAAAAATACTCCGCCCTCAAGAAGTACGCCTACATAGAGGAAGAGGAATTCACCGACAGCACCATAAGGGTGAAGGGCATAATCCACAGGAAATTCGACAAAATTCTGGAAAAATAGGCATTTTAAAATTTTCACCATGGGATTCATCGGCAGAATCCTGAAGGAGGCGGCCAAATTAATATTATTCGAATCGGGCAGGAGGGTGATCCAGTTCATTTCCGGAGGAAAATCGGACAGTTCCCGGTCACTGGATTTCTCCAGAGAAAACGAAATCCAGAAGCTGAGGGAGGAACTGAGGGCCTGTAAGAACGACCTTGAAAGGTGCAACCTGGAAAGGCAAATGCTGGAAGAGGCTCTGAGGCAAAAGGGGGACCAGCTCCGATTCACCCGCATCTGGGCAATCGCCTCAACTATCGCCGCCGCAATTCTCCTCGTAGTTCTGCTCTGGAGATAGCATCCTGGCAGTTTTAAAATTGTACCATGTGGGATAGGCTGAAAGAATTTGTGAAAAAGGTGGGACCATTTATCGCAAGGGAGTTGGTAAAGAAATTCATGCGCAGGGCTTTCAACGAAAAATCCCCGATGGCCCCTGCTGAAAATTACTACGAGAAAATCAGGGAGCTGGAAAGGAACCTGGAAGATTGCCGTGCCCGGAATCGCCTCCTCGAATCCCGTCTGGAAGAGATGGGAAATCGATTGAATATCTACAGGGTCTGGTCCCTCGTTGCCACAATCATGGCCGCGGTACTGCTCGTAATCCTGCTGATGAGATGAAGAGTCGGTAAAAGCACCCCGGGACCCCCTTTAAGATTTTAAAACCATGTATGCAAAACACTATTTCGGCTCCGGGGATGAAGATATAAAGAAAATGCTGGAAAGAATCGGTTTCTCCAGTTTAATGGAGCTCTACAGGCATGCCGTGGGCACCGACCGGGTGAAGATACACGAAGAACCCCTCGACCTCCCTCCCGCCCTCTCCGAGGAGGAAGCCCGCGAGTACATGGAAAAGGTGGCCAGCCTCAACAGGATGCTCACCATATTCGCAGGGGGCGGCGCCTACGATGTCTTCGTCCCATCCGCCATAAACCACCTGATCCTGCGCAGCGAATTCTACACCGCCTATACCCCCTACCAGCCCGAGGTTTCGCAGGGGACCCTGCAGACCATGTTCGAATTCCAGTCCCTGATCACAGAGCTGACCGATATGGAGGTGGCGAACGCTTCCGTTTACGACGGTGCAACTGCCCTTGCCGAGGCAGTCCTGATGAGCTTCAGAATATCGAAGAAATACAAAGTCATCGTTCCCGCAAACCTCAACCCCGCCTACAGACGGGTTCTGGAAACATATCTGCATGGAATAGAGGCTGAGATCGTGGAAGTTCCATTCGACAGCAGCGGACGGATAGACGAGGAGGCCCTCTCCCGGACCATCGATGACGAGACGGCCTCCGTGGTAATCCAGCATCCCAACTTCTTCGGAATACTGGAAGACCCCTTCAGAATATCCTCGCTCGTCAGGGAAAGGGGGAAACTGCTCATCGCAGTATTCGAGCCCACCAGTCTGGCCATGCTGGAGCCCCCCGGCAAGTACGATGCGGATATCGCTGTGGGTGAAGGGCAGCCCCTCGGCGTTCCCCTTTCCTTCGGAGGCCCGTATGTGGGACTCTTCACATCCAAGAAGAAGTACATACGGCAACTGCCCGGCCGCATAGTGGCTCTCACTTACGACGGGCAGGGAAGAAGGGGATATGTGACCACACTGCAGACGAGGGAACAGCACATAAGGAGGGCAAAGGCCACCTCCAATATATGCACGAATCAACAGCTGATTGCCACCATAGTGACCATTTACCTGACCCTGATGGGGAAACGGGGACTGAAGGAAGCGGCCCTCCAGAGCTTCTACAAGGCCGAATACATGAAGGAAAAACTGGCCGATGCAGGGCTGGAAATCCCCTTCAGGAGCCCCACCTTCAGGGAATTCGTGGTCAGAACCCCCATGAAGGCAGACGAATTCATACACGAGATGGCCCACAGGGGATTCCTGGTGGGACCAGCGGTGGAGGCCCTCGGAGACCACTACATCCTGATGGCGGCAACGGAGAAGCGCAGAAGAGAGGAGATAGATGCCCTCGTCGAAGCCGTAAAGGAAGTGGTGTGATATGGTGGGCATAGTGGTGTCCAGATTCAACCAGCTGATAACCGAGAGACTGCTGGACGGGGCCACCTCGGTTCTGGAGGAAAACGGCATAGAATTCGATGTTCACTGGGTCGAAGGCTCCTTCGAAATCCCGCAGATGATAGCAAGGCTCCTCAGGGAAGCGGACAGGGATTACGAGGGCTTCATAGCCCTCGGATGCATCATAAAGGGGGAAACCGACCACAATGACCATATAGCACGGGCGGTCTCCTTCGGCCTGATGAAGCTGGCACTGGAGAAGGATATACCCATAACATTCGGAGTGCTGACCGTGGATTCCATAGAGCAGGCCCTCAACAGGGCGGGAGGCAAGTTCGGGAACAAAGGAGAGGAAGCGGCAAGGGCACTGCTACCCCTTATCAGGTAAATCTTTACCTCTCAGGTGAAGCTCCCTCAAAAAAGCATACTTCTGGAACACATACCAGGACTGCGATACGGCGTAAACCAGCCCCCTCCATCCGTCCAGAAAGTTCAGCTGAAGAAAGTAGTGCCTGAGGAAAGTGGCAAAGGGCCGCAGGGTTAAATCCACGATGCCCGCCCTTCTCCCCCTTTCGTACTTCTCCAGGGCAGACAGGTATGCATAGCGGGTGTTCTTCTCCCAGTGGTGCTTCAGATCCCTGTACGGCAGGTGCATGATGTAGTGCTTCGTTGTGCATACCCGGCCCTTAATTGCCGGCCTCTCGTGGACATACAGACCCGATATGCTCATATTCTCCCTTCTCCCCAGCCGCTCTATCTTCTCCGGCAACTTCCTCTGGAGTTTGCCCAGATACACATTCCTGCGCCTGAGCCTGTATCCATCGCAGGGACCGTCCCTCTCAACGATTCGGGTGATCTCCCGGGCAATCTCCGGAGTCAGCCATTCATCCGCATCCAGGAAGAGGACCCACCTTCCCCGTGCAAGGGACAGGGCGAATTCCCTCTGCTTCCTGTATCCCTCCCACCTCCTCTGATACACGCGCGCACCGCGGGAGCGGGCAATTTCCACAGTTCGGTCCTGAGAGAAGGCATCCACCACCACCACCTCGTGGGGAACCCCGATGAGGCTCAGGCTGTCCAGAAGGCGGGGCAGATTGTCCTCCTCATTGTATGCGATTATCAGAACAGACAGTTCAACCCTTTCCATTTTCCACCACCAGTATAAGGCCATCCCTCAGCTCCACGACATCCTTCACCGGAACCTCCCTCATTATATCTCTGACCGGGGGGAGATAGCCCCTTCGAATCGGTGCGAAGATGACGATGTAGCCCTTCCCCGAAGTCAGATGCTCTAACATCTTCCTCATCTCTTCTTTGAAGCGGGGATTGTACCTCCTCTCCACCGGCAGAATCAAGCGGGGGAGCATGGATGCAGGCCTGCGGGTGTAGTACCACAGGAGATCCGGCCCATTGCTGTAGATTATCGCATCGGGGGGAAGATGCTTCCTGACATAGTCTATCACCTGAAGATGCCTGTAATATGGGCCGTTGTATCCCGTATAGGGGGCAGATTTCTCCCGACGGAGGGCGGCATCCCCGTACAGATTGAGGGCCACAAGGGTCAGAAGGAACAGTCCGGCTCTGCTCAGGGGAAATGTGGAGAGATAGGAGACCAGGGCCACAACCAGGAGGGGATAGAGGACGGACAGGATGCGCTCATCGGGAAGGGTGTAGAAATCCATCAGGGATATGGAGAGAAAAAGGAATATCAGATAGGACATAAAGAAGACTACAGCCATTTCTATGAGCATTCTGCGCCTCCCATCCACCTTCCCTCCGCGGGCAAATACAAGAAGGAGCACCCCGGCAAC
This sequence comes from Caldifarciminota bacterium, assembly GCA_026986535.1. Lineage (GTDB taxonomy): Bacteria > Hydrothermota > Hydrothermia > LBFQ01 > DSFT01 > S143-66. The sequence goes on along the minus strand of JALSOK010000030.1, from coordinate 40,504 downwards.
GAGAACCAGCAGGATCGCCGGATTGAGCAGAACAGAGGGAACGAAAGAGATGAACCTGACCACAGTCTCCAGAAACACCTTCAGGTGATATCCGGAGGGGGGATGAAACACCAGATGGCGGGTCTCCTCTCCCCCGACCGAGATGAGGTAGAACTTCCACAGGACATAGGTTATAGCGGGCGAAAGGGTTAGAAGGCCCCCCTTCCACAGGGGCAGTCTCCTGCGCAACCAGTAATATGCGAACGGAAGCATCAGGAACAGCCCCGCATACCGGGTGAGGACGGCGAGGGCAGAAAGCAGACCCATAAGGGCAAGGCACCTGTCCCTTCCCGAGAGAGCATGCCTGAACATGAGGAAGAGTATCAGCAGAACCCAGAGAGCGAAGAGAATCTCCGTCAGAACCGTGGAAGAGAACTTGAGCAGTATTGGAGAAGTGGAAACCAGCAGACCCCCAATCGCAGAGTACACGGGGTCATCGGATGCCGTATAAATCAGGAGGGAGGTGAGAAAGATAATCAGGGCAAAAGACAGCACATTGACAGCACCGGCTCCCAGAAATGCTATGAGAAGGGAATACAGGGGGGGCCAGTGGGTTATGGGCCTGAGAATGCCGCCGGCCTCGAAAGAGACGAACCCCAGTCCCCTCCTTATTCCCTCTGCTCCCATGAGATAATACACGGAGTCGGGAGTCACGGTGAATCCGTGGGGCGACACCCACAGGGTCAGAAAAGCCCCCAGAATGGATATAAGTATCCAGATTAAATAAACAGCACCCGTCCCTACCAGACGAATTTGTGCTTTAGAATGTACCATAGAGCCTTAAATCCATCCTTCCAGCCTATCTTTTTCCCCTCAGAGTAGGTCCGGCCATAATAATTTATGGCCGTTTCGTAAACCCTTACCTCTCCCCTGTTGGCCAGCTTGGAAATCCTGGTCGTTATCTCCACCTCGAAGCCGAAATCCCGAGAGCGGAAGGGCATCAGCCTGTCCAGAACCTCCTTCGTGAACATCTTGTAGCACACCTCTATATCGGAAAAGGTCATGTTGTACAGGAGATTGATGAGGAAGGTGATGACCTTGTTGCCCATGAAGTGATGGTAATAGAGGACCCTGTGCGATTTGCCGTAGAAGCGGGAGCCATAGACCACATCCGCCCATCCCTCCATAAACAGGCGGAGCATCTCCTTCCAGTCGCGGGGGTCGTATTCCAGGTCTGCATCCTGTATGACCACTATATCACCGGTCACATATTTGAAGCCGGTATTCAGGGCCCCTCCCTTACCCTGATTCTTCTCGTGGAAAATCACCCTGAGAATACCCCTGAACTCATCGGAGTTCTCCAGCCGACGCAGTATATCCCTGGTGCCGTCCGTGGAACCATCATCCACGACTATTATCTCCCTTTCGAGATCATATCCCAGGTCCACCCCCCTGACCATGTTCAGTATCTTTTCGATGTAATCCTTTTCATTGTAAACAGGAATAACTATGGACAACTTCCTGTACTTCGACATCGTGGAAATGTTAAAGCCTCAAAATGTCAAAACATCACTCACAGAAGGATTTTCGCACAGAACAGGGACATAATCTCCTGCCTTCTGACCTGCCTGAAAACAGCTCCTATGAGATTGGTAGAGAAGGAAGCATTATCGATAAGGGACTTGAAATAGAACTCCATACGGGGGAACTCCATCAGCCTGTCCACAAACCTCTCCTTTTCGGTCTCCTTCACGGGCAAATTCCTCCTTAAGGACCTGAAAGGTCAGACCGGGGAGATATGGGCTGAATCGCCTGTGAAAGACCACTGAGGCCCCTTCCCACCAGGAGTTTCAAGATCTGCGCCCATCCAGATATACGAAAGCCACCCTCTCATCCACAGGAGAAGTATTTATGGCTTCTATATCCCCTGCTTTTATGCCCGGTTCCGAGGGGACTGTCTTTGCAGTGCCACGGGTATAACCCATGGAAATCCCGTTCCTCTTCCATCTCTGCGGCAGGAGCTTGCTTTCTGGTTCGGGGAATCTTTACTTCCTCCTTCCCCCTGGAATCTCTACCACCTCCCCTTACACAATTTTAAGTGTATGTCCCCACAGGACGATACCTATATCAGTTCGAATCCCTCTATGACTATCCCGAAACCCTCTATTCCCTTATAGTTGAGGGGTCTGGAAGTAATGGGTATAATCCTCCTGTATCCAAGGAGGCGGATAATCTGGGCCCCGATACCATAATCCCTGAAGTCCATCTTCTCGCCGGGCTCCAGGTTTCCATTGCCCGCATCCAGGTAAATGAAGGCCCCTCCCCTCTCGCTTATAACCCTCATTGCCTTCTCCCTCTTTCCGAAGTCCTCCACATCCCTGACCATCAGCACATCCGCCAGAATATTGGCCCTGTGGACCCTCACGAATTTGACATCCGAATCCGAGACCTTCTCCAGCGCATAGTGCTTCCTGCCGTATATGTCCCTGAAAGTGTAGAGATTCATCCTTCCATAGGCAGTGTCCACAGTCCTCTCCTCCACCTTTTCCACGATGGTCTCCCGCCTGAGGCGGTACTCTATCAGGTCCCTTATAGTTATGATCTTCAAATCGTACCTGCGGGCAATCTCCCCAAGCCGGGGCAGGCGGGCCATGCTTCCGTCCTCGTCCATCACCTCGCATATTACACCTGCGGGGTAGAATCCGGCCAGCCGCGCCAGATCCACGCTGGCCTCCGTATGCCCGGCCCTCTCCAGCACACCCCCCCTGCGGGCCTTAAGGGTATATAGGTGGCCGGGGCGGATGAAGTCCGAAGGTCCCCTGCTCTCATCAGCCACCATCCGGGCCGTCAGGGCCCTCTCGTGGGCGGAGGTGCCCGTTGTGACCTCTTTGTAATCTATAGGGATTCCGAAGGGGGTCCCGAACCGCGATGTGTTCTTCAGGGGCACATCCAGCTCCAGCTGTTCGAACCTTTCCGGATTCATGGAGACACAGACCAGCCCCCCTCCAACCCGCGCCATGAAGTTTATATGCTCCGGACGGCATATCTGGGCAGGAACGAAGAAGTCCCCCTCGTTCTCCCTGTCCTCATCATCCACGATTATTATGGGCCTGCCCTTCCGGATATCCTCCAGGGCCTCCTCTATGGTGCTTATCTTTACCATATCCTTATCAGAACCACCATCAACAGGACAAGGAGCAGTACATTGAGAGCTATGGAAACCTTCAGGTAGAGGTTGAGGATTCTTATCTCCCTGCGCAGAGAAAGATACATGCTATCGAGGTGCTCCTCTATGGCACCCAGACGCTCATGCAGATCATCTATGCTGGTTCTGAGCTCCTCCTCCCTCCTGCCATACCCCACGATATCCATCACCATGGGAAGGAGGGTCACAACCAGTTTGCCCATACTACTCAGCTTCGGCATATTCCACCCCCATGTCCTCCGTCTCCCACAGGACCACTTTTACGGTTGTGGGATATCTTTCCTTCATCTTCCTGTATATCTCCCTTGCTATATTTTCGGCGCTCGTGGGAAACGGATAGATTTCGTTAAGGTACCTCCTGTCGGGAAGGATCTTCCTCAGGTACTCCTTCACTTCCAGGAAGTCTATGGTTATACCCTCATCGTTCAGGGTTCGGGATTCTATGTACACCTCCACGCGATAATTGTGACCATGAAGCGGCTCCGGTCTTCCCCTGTACCTGTCGAGGCGGTGGGCGGCCGAGAAAGTCTCCCGAACGATTATTCTCCACATCGGACGGGCAAATTTTAAAGTCAGTTCAGATTATCCCACTCCCCGAGGAGCCTGAAGAACTTGGTTCTGGTATAGGGGTATTCGAAAATCTTTATGCCGAGCGATTGAACTCTGTCCCTGTCCACCTCTTCCCCCTTCTCCAGTATGAGAATTCTGAGAACATACGGGGGCAAATCTACAACCCTGTCCAGATGCTCCACACCGAGGATCACCACGGAGGACTCCTCCACATCCCGCTCCACCATACGGTAGTGGGGATACCTCTCCTGAAGCCACCTGGTAAGCACAACCCTCAGATGAGAGTTTCCAGAATAGAGGAACGATATGCCCACCTCCTGCTCCTCCACCCCCAGGGAAGGCAGGGAAATTGTTTCGGGAGTACCATTGCTGTAAACGATAGATTCTCGGGAAATTTCCCCCATGGAAAATATAAGATTCAGAACTGGTCTCGAAAGGGGCCTGGTCCAGACCCTCATGATATCGGGTACCGGCCCCTCATACAGGAGAATCGGAACATAGCCCCCCTCCACGAACATGAGCAGTCCCACTCCCTCTATGGACATCAGGCCGGAAAACCCCTGCTCCACCATTCGCTCTATCACAGAGTGCAGCTGAGAATTCCGCACCAGCGCCACCGTCCCATACAGCCCTGTATCGTAAAATACTCTCATGATATCCCCCGTGTTTAAATTTTACACCATTTTAACTCCAGGAAAAGTGAATTAATCTCAAAAATTTTATCGCAAATTGAAATCATACTAAATCAATATGTTTTGATTGAATCGAAGTTGAATCAACCCCTGCCCGTCAGAAGCTGATAAAGGCGGAACAGGGCATAGTATGCAATACTGAGGCGAACCAGATTCCTCTCCCCCGCAAATTCCCTGTAATAGGTCCTGACCTCATCCGCGGCTATCCCCACGAAGGCAAAGGGCTCCCCATCGGGATTCTCCGCCATGCCCGTTGTGGATATCCCTATATGGGACCCCATGATCCGCCTGATGGATGCCGCCATGTGGGCAGCCACCTGATGCGAATAGACCGTATAGCGCTCCACCACATCACCGGGCACGCCCAGTATGTGAATTTTTACATCCGTACTGTAAGCCACGATTCCCCCGCGATAGTAGGCCGAGCTTCCACTTACGGAAGTCAGGAGGTCGGGAATCTTTCCGGATGTACAGCTCTCGGCTGTGGATACGGTAAGGCCCCTCTTCTTCAGGAGGAGGGCCACCTTCTCCTCCAGGGTCTCATCGTTGTATCCCCAGATGTACGATCCCAGAATCTTCTCCACAGCCTCTGCCCTCTGCTTCACATCCCTCTCCCGACCCTTAAGCTTGAGGATTACCCCGGAGGGGGTGGCCATGTAATCGGGAATGCCTATCCTGTCGTAGTAGCGGGACAGAATGTCCCGCACCTCCCTCTCGCTGAGACCACCTGTCTTTATCAGCATATAGAAGGTGTCGGTCAGGGGAAGGTGGTCCAGTATCACCCTCCCCAGCCTCGTTCTGAGAAGAAAACCCCGGACCTCCTGAGGAACACCGGGCAGAAGAACGATCAGCCTGTCCATGTGATGACCCCACATGGCGGGGGCCCTGCCCACCGGATTGGGCAACATGGAAAAACCCTCTATCCTCCACCTGTACTTCTCCAGATCCGTGGGAAAATCCTCCACCCTCTCCAGCCTTTTTCCCAGAAACTCCGCCACTGCCCGGACAGTAATATCGTCCTCTGTGGGACCCATGCCTCCCGTAACGACTATTACCTCGAAATCCCCATCCATCAGAATCCCCAGACCCCGATGTATCTCCTCCACCCGGTCCGGTACCATGATCGACATGCGGGGTGGCTCCCTCCTGCGGGACAGGAGGAACTGGGAGATGATGAGGGTGTTCGCATCCCTCACGAACCCCTCCAGGAGTTCATTTCCCGTAATCAGAATTCCAGCCGCCATATCACTCCACCGGCTGACGGGACTTAAGGGCCTCTTCCAGGGTTATGCCATCGGCTTTCGATATGGTGAATCCCGACGGAATCCCCCTTGCGATTCTCGTAATGCGAACGCCGGTATCCTTTATGATATCCATGATGTAGAACATGGTTGCATCCCCCTCAACTGTGGGGCTGAGGGCGAAGACCACCTCCTTTATATTCTCCCTGCGTATCCTCTCCGGTATGTCATCTATGAACAGATGGGAGGGCTCCACGCCCTCCAGGGGGGCTATCAATCCTCCCAGGACATGATATTTTCCCCGGAATATGCCCGTTTCCTCTATCCTGTACATATCCATGGGGCTCTCCACTATCATCAGGATGGGCTCTCTGGACTCATCCGAACAGACACTGCAAACTTCCCCCTCTGTTACGGTATGACAGACCCCGCACAGCCCGAGACTGCCGGCATCCTCGAGGGCCCTTATGAGATTTACGAGCTTTTCCCTCCTGACGACGAGTTCGAAGGCCGCCAGCTCCGCGGTCCTCTCCCCTATGGAAGGCAGTTTTTTCAGCTCCTCTATGAGCCTTCTGAGTTTATCGGGGATAGCATTCATCCACCCATCATCCTCCTCACTTCGGGGGGAAGCTCGTTCATGAGCTCCTGCATCTTCTGGGCGGCCATATTCTTGGCCTTCTTCTGGGCCGAGTTGATGGCGTTTACAAGGGTCTTCTCCACCTTCTTCACATCCGCCTTCCCCTCGAACAGGCCGGGATCCAGCTTCACCTCCACCACCTCACCCAGGCCATTTACCGCCACCCTTATACGGCCGTCCATTCCGGATTCCTCTATCCGCATGGCTTTGAACTGCTTCTCCAGTTTCGACATTCTGGACTTCAGCTCTGCCACCTTCTTCAAGTCCCTGAACTTTCCAAACATCTTCTTACCTCCCTTCTCCAAATTTTAATCTCCACCGGCCTCACCCCTCCCCAGCTCCCTGAGCTCCAGTTCATCTATCAACCGGAGAAGGCCGGGATGACTCTTCTGAACCTCTATCACCACTTCTTCCACGGGAAGGGCCAGCTCCTTATAGGCAGAAATCAGCTCTTCCTTCTCCTCCTCCAGGAACTTCCTGAGGGCTTCGGAGCGGGTTTTTATTATCAGCTTCTTCCCCTCCACAAGCACGCGGGACTCCCTGACCGTCCCGGCAACCGGAGCCTTTCTGATTCTGGAAGCGAGAAGGATGGCGAGGTCATCCTCCCTCCTTTCTTCCTTCCTCTCCTCCACAGGCGGGGACGGCTGGCGGGGCATTTTTCTCTCTTTCCCCGGTGGGGCATGGGTCAGGTTATACTTCCTCGCAATCTCCGTCAGGTCCACAGTGGATGGAAGCAGGCTCATCCGGGTTATGTAGTATTCCACCCAGAGGCGGGGAGTCTGGCTCCAGCGGACCACCTCCTCCATTTTGAGGACATTGTTCATGTACATGAGGATGTGCTCCCGGGTAATGTCGCTCCTCCTGCCCTCCAGCACAGCTCTGAGCAAATCATTCAGGTAGTTGCCCAGCTCCCGAACGAAATCCTGAGGCGACACCCCCCTGGTCAGAAGCTCATCCAGAATGGCCAGAGCTTCGAAGCTCTCCCCTTTCCTTATGTGGGTAATGAGCCTGCCCAGCACATCGGGGTCAATACCACCCACGAACTTGAGAACATCCTCGTATGTCACGCTGTTTCCGGAGAAAACCCACACCTGCTCCAGCATACTGATCGCATCCCGGAGGCTCCCCTCGCTCCTGCGGGCTATTTCATGAAGGGCCCTGTCCTCCACCTCGATCCCCTCCTGCCTGGCTATGAACTGCAAACGCCTTATGATATCGAAGGGGCTTATGGGACGAAATTCGTACTTCTGGAGCCTGGAGAGAATGGTGGGGGGTATCCTGTGGGGGTCCGTGGTGGCCAGGATGAATACCACATGCTCCGGGGGCTCCTCCAGGGTTTTGAGCAGGGCGTTGAAGGCCTCCATCGTCAGCATGTGGGCCTCATCTATTATATAGACCTTCTTCCTCCCCCTGGAGGGAAGGTACTTCACGCTCTCCCGTATTGCCCTTATCTCATCGATGCCCCTGTTGGATGCCGCATCGATCTCTATCACATCCGGATGCCTCCCCATCTCTATATCCCTGCATGCCCTACATTCTCCGCACGGCCTGTCCGTTATATCATCGGAAGCCTCGCAGTTAAGACCCTTGGCGAAGATCCTGGCTGTGGTCGTCTTTCCCACCCCCCTGGGCCCGGCAAAGAGATATGCACTGGATATGCGCTTCAATCGGAGAGCATTGCGCAGGGCCTTCACTATGGGCTCCTGACCCACATGCTCCTCGAATGTTCGGGGCCTGTACTTCACCGCAAGCGAAGACATCTTATCCGGCAAAATTTTAATCCACGGGGCAAATTATTGAGCACGAACTATAATTTTCCATAAAAACTATAATAAAATTTCCGCAAATACAGGGAATATTCGAAGGTGAGTTCAAAAAAAAAAAAAAACGACCACAAAAAGCCGTAAAATTAGAATTGAATAGAATTGAATTATGAAAAGGGAATATCGTATAGAGCACTTGATGAAAATATTGAGGGATAATATGAGGGACAATGGAATTCTCGCTATCGCCATATTCGACAGGCACGGAAATCCAGTGGCATACGCGGTACAGGACGGCATCGGGGGAGAGGAACTATCAGCCAGAGGGGGAGGTCTGCTATCCACATCTCTCAAAGTAATGGAGAGTCTCAATATGGCCCCAATGGAAAGGGTAGTCATAGAAACGGGCAGGGGTATCATTCTGCTGGAGCATTTAAAGAACGAACTGGGTATAATACTGGTGGCCTCCCCCGGGATTTCCGTCGGAAGGGCCAGGCTCATAACGGGAAAGCTGGTCCGGAAAATCTTGGAGCAGATTTCCCTATAAAATTAGTCCTCACATGAGCATAAGGAGCATTCTGGAAAATCCAGGGGGCAGAATAGTAATCGCTGTACACGAGAAGCCGGATCCGGACGCAATAGGAAGTGCACTGGCGCTGCACCTGTTTCTGAAGAAAAAGGGGCTGGACTCCACGGTGGTCTCCAGGGACGAGCCTCCCGACACCCTCACATTCCTCAGGGGCTTCGACGAAATAGTGGTGGGGGCGATGGAAAGGGGGGAGCTTTATGTTCTGGTAGATGCGGCTGAATGGGAGAGGACGGGATTCCCCCACCCCGATGGACCGGTGGTAAAGATAGACCACCACATATCCCCCCGGAGATACAGTCCCCACGATGTAGTGGACCAGAATGCTCCTGCTACAGCCCACCTGATGCTAAAAATCCTGCGGGAATGGGATGAGGAGGCCATAGATATCCCCATTGCGGAAGCCCTCTACACAGGACTGCTCACGGACACCGGAAGCTTCACCTATTCGGCGATAGATGTGGCCATGATGGATGCCCTCTACCTCCTGTCGAAGGGGGTCGATGGAAAGAAGATTGCGGAAAAGGTATTCCGGGAGTCCCCCCTCGAGAGGTTCAAGCTGATAGGCCTTGCACTCCAGACCCTGAAGATGGAGGAGCGCATTGCCTGGATCATAGTGAGAAAGGAGTTCTACGAAATCTCGGGGGCAAAGAGGAGCCATAATTACGGTATAGTGGACTATGCCCTCTCCGTCCGGGGTGCACTGGTGGGTGTGAAGTTCGAGGAATACGACGATGTGTGGAGAATAAGCCTCAGAAGCAAGGGAAATCTGGACATATCCACAGTGGCAAGGGAATTCGGCGGGGGTGGCCACAGGAATGCGGCGGCATTCAGGATGCCCGCCACCATGGAGGAGAAGGAAGTGGTCAAAAGAGTTATCAGCAGACTGAAGGAGTATTTGAGAGATGAGGCCGAATGAAACGAACATAATCCTCATGGAGGGTGTGCACAAATCATTTGGAAACCTGAAGGTATTCAGCGGACTGGATCTGAAAATCGAAAAGGGGGAATTCGTATTCATCATAGGGCAGAGCGGAATAGGAAAGACCACCCTTCTGAAGATGATATACATGGAGGAATTTCCGGACAGGGGCACCGTGAGGATATTCGGAGAGACACCCCGCCCTTCGAAGATAGGGGAACTGCGCCAGAAGATGGGGGTAATATTTCAGGATTTCAAGCTCCTGGACTACAGGACGATATACGACAATGTGTACATGCCCCTGGGATACACCGGGGTTCCGCCCGAAATGGCCCGCAGGAGGGTGGAAGAAGCCCTCAAATTCGTTCGGCTGTGGGAAAGGAGGAGCGAACTGCCGGACCGCCTATCCGGTGGGGAGAAGCAGAGGGTATCCATCGCACGGGCGATCGCCCGCCAGCCTGCCATGCTCATAGCGGATGAACCCACGGGAAATCTGGACCCCGAAACCTCTCTGGAGATACTGGATTATCTCAGGAAGCTCAACGAACAGGGAATGACGGTCGTGGTGGCAACCCACGATTACGAACTGATTAAAAACCATCCATCCGCGGTGGTGTACAGGATTACGAATGGCCGGATTCAGCAGATAGACCGTGTTCCCTGAGGGCCCTTATCAGACGGAAGAGGACCTCCAGGAATTCGTGGTGGAAGAAGTCCCGGAAGTTCTCCTTCGTCTCCCAGAAGGCCTCCAGATTCCTGTAGCCGAACTTCTCGTACATGTATGCCTGAAATAAAAGCTCCAGCTTATCGGCCGCCCTCACGATGAGGGCCTCCCTGCTCGACCTCTCCTCGAATTCCCTGTACAGTTCCAGAATGCGGCGCGATATGTTCCCCATGACCCCCGCCACATCCGAAAAGGCCCTTCTCTCCGCATCATCGAGCTCCCCCCGGGGTATATACCTGCGGGCCTCCAGATGTATATCGCCGATCCTCGATTCCCCCAGCTCATGGATGAGGGCCATGCGGACCACCTTACCCACATCTATCTCCTCCCCCATCTCCCGGAGGTACTCCGCCACGAGCATCGCCATGAGGGACATGGAATAAACATGCTCCGCCACACTCTCGGGGTTCTTTATCCCGTAGTACCACCATCCACTGCGGGGAACCAGTTTTAGGCGTATTCCATCGTGCATGAACCTTAGAAGCAGTGCGGCCCTCAGATACAGCTCCGGACTCTCTTTCCATTCATCAGGAAGGGAAACGCCATCGATCTCCAGCACCCCGTCATCCCCCTCCTCGAAATACAGCACATAATCCGTACCCAGCTTCCGGAGGACATCTTCCAATTTCCTCTTCAGCTCCTCACTTCCCCGTAGAAATACCCTGATCCCCATCGGGGGAAAGTTTAAGGGGGAGGAATCCCCCCACGGTCAGCGGATTATGGTCTTGAAGACCCTGCTGCCCACCCTGACGATATAAACCCCAGGATTGTTCCACTGGATCCAGTTCTTCCGCGGAGTTAGGGTTTCCCTCTTCAGGAGTTTGCCCGCAACATCGTAAAGGGCCACATCCACCGGGGAGGTTATATTGCGCAAAATCACCCTTCCCGAAGAGATTTCTATGCCCATCTCCTCCAGCTCCTCCCTGTCGTACACGGGGGTCGGTGTCAGGACGGAGCCTATTGGAATCACATAGGAAATGGAGTCCCCCGGAAGGATGGCCTGCACATCCCAGAAGTACACGAAAGCATTGTCAGAACCACTCTCCACCGTTATATCATCCGTGGATAATGTATAGGTCCATGTATTGCTGTTGGCATTGGGCCACCTGGTATGATATACGAAATCCGGAGGTGTTACGGAGTCATCCACCACTGCAAACACATGATATTTATCACCCGAGGGAGGATTGGAATCCGACTCCCGCATATAGTTGAAGGTGTCCGGGACGGGAGGTCCCACCTGAATGGGGGTGGCAATTTCATCGCTACATAGCAGGTCTCCGAGGGCGGAATCGTACTTACACTGGTACTGGGCGGGATGGTCGGTATTATCCACATGGGTGTCGTACTCCCATCTGACACCCACATTTGCCGTATTGAACAGGGAGTTGTTGATTACGGTGGTCCTGTGCCAGAGGAAGGAGTTGTTGGAGTAGGTTCCCTCCACCCAGAAGACCTCCTTCACGGTCAGCCTGTCCCCCGCAGTGTCTATCTCGTAAACGATTTCCAGGGACCTGTTTGCAGTATCGCATATCACCTGCGAGGCAAAATTTTTGAGATTGGCCATATCGTAGCCAGAAGGCGGCGTGGCGGTCCCATTCTTGCCTATGTAGTCGATGTTCGAATTCTCAGAATGTATGGTGGTCCAGCTGCTCCAGGCACTGGGATAGCTCCCCCCGTAAAGGAGGGTTATGTGGGGATAGACATGATTGGGGCCGGTTTCGGCCGTATATGTGCCGAAATCAGAGTTCCCCGTTATATCTATCCACCAGGTCAGGTAGGAGTTGGTGAGCTCGTATGGATTGCCCGCAATATAACCCGAAACACTGAATCCTTCATCGTCGCCGTCGAAATCGTACGAAGCCAGCAGGGAATAGGGGCCCAGATCCACCCCATACACATTCACCGAATCCACATACCATCCGCTGTAGTTCACACTGTAATCGCTCCGGAACCGGAATCTGAATAGTATGTCGCTTCCAGCATAAGGAGTCAGATCCAGCGACACCCTCTCCCATCCATTACTGGAGCCCGTATATGTGCCTGCCACATTCCAGGTGGCTCCCCCATCTGTGGAGAACTCCACCAGGGCGCTGTCGTACCCGGTCTCTATATCGTACCAGTGATAAAAGACGAACTCGTACTGAGAATACCCCGAAAGGGCAATCGCGCTCTGCTTCGTCAGGGCTTCGTGTGCATAATTCTTATAATCGCCGGAGAGATTGGTGGCCCATACCCTGGACCCATCGTAAGCACTGTACGGACCGCTGGTGGGAACACCCCTCTCCCAGGGAGCAGTGGAATCCCCCAGCAGGACGGGGACCAGATCCCCATCATCCGGACCCTCGAAGGAGGAGGAGTAGAGGGCTGAAAAAGCATCGTAATTGGCCCCCTGAACATAGATGTCATCGATATACCATCCCAGGTCCTGAGTACCACCATCGCTATGGAAGGCAAAGGCAATGAGGGCATTGCTGGAACCGGCACATGCCGATATGTCGATGGTATCAGTCAGCCATCCACCAGAGCTTCCACTGTAGGGGCCTCCCACTTCCACCCATGTGAGTCCACCGTCGGGAGAGCACAGCATCCTGCCATAGTCGTAGGTGGCCTCGGTCTGATAGTAATGGCTGAATATTACCCTTGCAACATCGTAGGAGGAGAGATCCAGAGGGGGAGACATCAGGGTATCATCTGCATTCACAGGATACTGCCCGTTCAGGGCCGTTCCGAAGCACAGGTCCGTTCCCGAGCACGAAGGTATGGAATCGTCCTCCCCCCACTGCCAGAGATTTCTCCTGCATTCGTCGGAGTACACCACATGGAGAGATGGGACATCCGGCTCCGAATCCCCTCTGCTGAGGAGCCCATACCCTTCCCTTATGATACGGGCCAGGTGCAGGGCCTCTTTATCATCCTTCAGGTGGAAGACCTCCTTCACTACGGGTGCGAGCTCCCGATAACTCCGGGTCTCCAGAAGATGGAGAGCCTTCTGCTTGCCCATCTCGCGGGATGCCAGATGGACGAACTTATTCCATACCTCAACACTTTGAGAAGCGGTCACTAAAACCCACAGCATAATAACCTACCTCCCATTTTCACACGGAGCGAACTCTTTAAATCTGCTTAATTTTAATGTGAAAACTTTTTACACGCAATATCAATTATATAAACAAATTCACTTACATTCATCAACAATTTTTCAAAAAATGATTGATTTTAAATGTTTTATTTTTTAATGTAGTATGTAAATCCGGATTCCGGCACGGACAGGCGGCGGTGCAATTAAAACCCACCGATACAATATGAATTTCATCGGGTATTTAAAATTTCTTCATGCAAACATACAAAGAAGTTCTCACCCTGAACGACGGCTCCGTTGTGGAGGTAAGGAGCGCCACACAGCAGGACAGACCCCTCATAGAAGACTTCGTCAAAAGGCTCTCGATAGAAAGCCTGAGATTGAGATTTCTTAAAGACATCCCCCCCGAAGAGGCGGTGGAAAAACTGATGCCATCGGAAGGAAGGGGGGTGCTGATAGCCCTCAGAAACGACCGCATAGTTGGACACGCCTCTTTCGAGAGAATCGATGAGGACAAAGCCAGCATTCACCTCATCATAGCGGACGATTTCCAGGGGAAGGGGCTTGGAACCCTTCTGACCGGCCACATCATAGAGTTTGCCCGCCTCAACGGAATCAACGAAATCCACGCATCCGTATCGGAGGGCAACTACAGGATGCTCAGCGTCCTCAAGAAACTGGGATTCCCGGTAAAACTGGAAACGAAGCCGGGAATGGTCACGGCAATAGTCCCCTCATCCCTCCTGCCGGAAGCCCTGAGGTACTTCGAGGAGAAGGAAGCAATAGCGGCCAGAGAGGCCCTTAAGTACTTCCTCTACCCCCGGAGCGTCGCTGTCATAGGAGCGTCCAGAAAGAGGGGAGGTGTGAGCGGTGAAATCTTCTGGAACATCCTGAGCTACCAGTTCAACGGCCCCGTATATCCGGTCAATGCCCGTGCGGATGTGGTCCAGTCGGTAAAGGCATACAGGTCCATAAAAGACATACCCGATGAAATAGACCTGGCGGTGATAACGGTTCCAGCCAGATTCGTTCCGCAGGTTGCCCGGGAGGCGGGGGAAAAGGGGGTAAAGGCCCTCGTGGTCATCACCGCAGGATTCGCAGAAACCGGCGAAGAGGGAAGGAAGCTACAGGAGGAGCTGGTCCAGATATGCAGGCAGTATGGAATGAGGCTCATAGGACCCAACTGCCTGGGCATAGTGAATACGGACCCGAAAGTGCGCCTCAACGCCCAGTTCACCCCATTCGTCCCCATGCCCGGCAAAATAGGATTCCTCTCCCAGTCGGGGGCCCTGGGGGTGACGATTATAGACCAGTCCAACAAGCTGGGGCTGGGTATGTCCAACTTCATCTCCGTGGGCAATAAGGCCGACATATCGGCAAATGACCTTCTGCTCTACTGGGAAGAGGACCCCATGACAGAAATCATCCTCCTGTACCTGGAATCCTTCGGAAATCCCCGCAAATTCTCCCGGATTGCAAAGAGGATAGTAAAGAAGAAACCCATAATAGCGGTCAAGAGCGGAAGATCCTCCGCAGGGTTCAGGGCCACCCAGTCCCATACGGGAGCGCTGGTATCCACTTCGGATGTAACCGTCAACGCCCTGTTCCATCAGTCCGGAGTCATAAGAACGGATACGATAGAGGAGATGTTCGAGGTGGCGGCTCTGCTGGCCACACAGCCGGTTCCCGCAGGAAACAGGGTGGGGATCATCACCAACGCCGGAGGGGCGGGAATACTGGCGGCAGATGCCAGCGAGGCCTTCGGGATGGAGGTTCCGGAGCTGTCCGAAGAGACCATCAGAAAACTGAAGGAGTTCCTGCCTCCGGAAGCCGGATTCTACAACCCCGTGGACATGATCGCATCCGCCACGCCGGAGAACTACTACAGGGCCATAAAGGTGGTGGCGAACAGCGGTGAAGTGGACGCCATCATAGTGATCTTCATCCAGCCCCTGCTCATAAGCCCGCAGGATGTGGCGAAGAACATCCTGAAGGCAGTGAAGGAGTTGAGGCAGGAGGGCAACAACATAACCGTTCTCTCCGTCTTCATGGCATCGGCCGGAATATCCAACCTGCTTCAGGAGGGGGATATAAAGATACCCTCTTATCCTTTCCCGGAAACTGCAGCCAGGGCCCTCTCCAAAGCGATGGAGTACGGGAAATACCTGCGCCGCCCGGAGGGGCAGGTGCCCCAGTTCGACGATGTCAGAAAAGAGGATGCGGCAATCGTGATATCCAGAGCCCTCTCCCGCGGCGATGAGTGGCTCTCGCCGGAGGACACATGGGCCGTGCTGAATGCGTACGGAATACCAACAGCCCGCATGAAGGTGGTGAAGGACTACGATGAGGCGGAGGCATTCGCCAGAGAACTGGGTGTTCCGGTGGCCATAAAAGCAGTAATAGAGGGGGTGACCCACAAGACGGATGTGGGAGGCGTCAGGCTCAACATCAGGCCCGAAGATGTCAGAAAAACAGCACAGGAGATGGTGAAATCCCTCGAGGAAAAGGGATACAGGGTGAAGGGGCTGATGATTCAGGAGATGGTCCCCAGGGGACAGGAGATGCTGGTGGGCGTCACCCACGACCCCATATTCGGTCCCATAGTGGTGACTGGAGCGGGGGGCATCTATGTGGAGCTCCTCAAGGACATATCCGTCAGAATCACCCCCATCACGGATATAGATGCGGAGGAGATGATCACATCCCTCAGAACATATCCCCTCCTCAGGGGATACCGCGGAGGCCCCGAATACGATGTGGAGAAATTGAAGGAAATCATAATGAGAGTGGGACAGATGGTGGACGACCTGAGCCCCATAGTGGAGATGGATATGAACCCCGTAATCGTGTTCGAAAAGGGGAAGGGGGCGAAAGTCGTGGATGCCCGCATAAGGGTCCAGGAGAATCCCATGTTCGTCCCTCCTGTGAAGAAGAGGAGAAAGGAATCCGGATGCTGATTTACGGGGGGTAAATCCCCCCGATTTTCACCTGACGATGAAGGCCCCTGTCCTTCCATTTTCTGCCGCATAGAAGTATGCACCGGATGGCATTCTGCCGAGGAAAACCCTCCTCTTCCCCCTGCGCACCAGCACATGCCTGACGAGTCTTCCCGCAGTGTTGTATATGCTTATGGACAAATCCATGTCCAGGGGCCTGCTCAGGTATGCATAACCATCCTCCACCCCTACAAGAAGTTCCGCATCGCCCGGAACCACCACAACCTCGCCTCCCTCAATAGGGGCACCCCCCAGCACTATTCCCGGAATCCAGTTGCTGCTCATATCGGCACCGTACTCCCTCAGAAGATGCCAGGCGGGACCAGGACTATCCGACTGAATCCAGCAACCCCTTCCGCTCCAGCAGGACCCCCCATCCACCCCGAAGGGAAAACTCATCTCGAGATTCTCCACCTCCCTGGCCACATAGAAGGGATAGGTATATCCGATTCTCAGGGCAGAAGTATCGGCGGAGGAAAGGGAATCCAGTTCCACCACACATATCTGAACAGGGGGTCGCTGTGGTCCGGGTATCCGCCTGCATCCGGATACAGGGCAACCGCATTCTCGCCACCACCGGAGCACCTGCTCGCACCCGGAGATGCAGTGGTAGAAGAAGATTCTCCTTATATAAAGGCCGCTGAAAAGATATACATCGGAAGAATCGAACGGCTATCCTGGAAGGTCCAATATTCCCGAGGGTGCCAACAGCATCCAGAGCCACGAGGGCGCCATGTCGGGAGGAATTACATCGAGTATGGCGATATTGTTCTCCGCATAGATGATGCTGATATTGTCGAATGCGGCATTCCAGTTCCATCCACCGGCATCAGCATAGTGAAATAGAATCCGGATGCTGTCCACCCCGCCGATGGGAAGGAAAGCCATGAACCTTCCGGAATCGGGCTCACCCGGCCTTACCACCTGAATCGGCACCGTATCATAGAGGAAGGCATAGACACCGACCGTATCGTCCCGCTCGCAGGATTCGAAACCGTAGTCGTATGCCACGATAACGGAGAGCACACCGGGAGGAATAATTACGGCAGGGGTTATGGCGCTCTCATCCGCAGGGGTGAGGATTCGCCCGCCGCATCATCATCGTAATTGAGGGCAAAAGTTCCACATCTGGTGGGGGGCTGATTTATGGCAGGGCAGGAAGTAATAGCAAAGGAAACCCCATCTCCATCGCCATCCATTATCTCCCACCCCACTCCAGCCGTATCCTCGAAGTCCTCAGAAAAGAGGATCACGGGAGAAGGGGTGTCGATTCCCCCATTGTCGAATGCGGCATTCCAGTTCCATCCGCCGGCATCCACATAGGAGAAAGCAATCCTGATTCCCGCCGCACCACCCACATAGGGACCCAGGTCGTAATATGCAGTCCCCGAATCGCCCCCGCTACTCAGGGAAATCTCACCCAGCATAAAGGTATCCACGCTCGAATCCGGTGCAACCGCTAAAAGGTAAATTCGAAGGGTGTCGTCCTGTGCACAGGAATCGCATCCATAATCGTATCTCAAAAGGAGGGGGGGATGAAGTATCGGACAGGGACACCAGAGGACTTATGGCCATTTCTCTCGCAGGGGAAGAAGCCCCTCCCGCATCATCGTCGCTGTAATTGAGGGCATAGACCCCGAATCCGGCAGGAGGCTGTATTATCGATGTGCAGGGAGTCACCGAAAAAGAAACCCCATCCCCATTCCCATCTATTATCTCCCATCCATCGGCCGTGCTATCCTCGAAGTCCTCGAAATATTAATACCATATGGCGAGGATTTCCCCGCCCCCTCCTTCACCCCAGCATATTTACCGACACGCTCCGCCCTCTGCCCCAGTGCACGCATGAGGAGATTCCCCTTTCCCGCCCCCGACAGTGATATCAGGAAGATTACCATAGCCTACCTCCTTTGTTCAGATACCATACAAACAGAGGAAATATAAGGTCCCGATTCCACAGCATTTCCCCCTTATACTGACAGAACTGCTAACTGCCATCCCGGAGGGGTATGGAACCGGCCACCTGCTCCCCCATACGGACTAAACGGATGACAGACAGCAGGATGGAGGAAGGTGCCCTTAATAAGGTATTCAAAAACTATTTGACGATTTCCATCCTTTAAAATTCGCATGAACAGGAGGTTGTTGTATGAATCTCGCCGATGGAATTCGCAAAGTATTCGAAAAACTGTTCAGGAACCTGAAGGGACTGAGGGGGATAGTAATCTCCACCATAGATGGGCTCCCCGTGGCCTCCGATATGAAATCATCCGGAGAGGAGGACCGCATATCTGCCATAATCTCCTCCATCGCGATTCTCTCGAAGAAAGTGGCACCCCAGCTGAACATAGGGGAAGCAGAGGACTTCATGATAGAGGGGGAGAATGGAAAAGTGTTCTTCTACAGCATCGGGGAGGATGCAATCCTGGCCCTCATCACGGACAGGGAGGTGAACCTCGGTATGATACGGATGGTTCTTCCCGGAATCCGGGAAGAGCTGGAGGAGCTCATGCTGTAAAGCGGGGGCACAGCCCCGCAGCACTAATCAGTTGCGCAGAGGTTTGCGGTACTTGAGCATGTGGAATATTCTCTCCTGAGTCTTGGGCTGCTTTATGAGATCCAGAAACGCCTCCTTCTCCCACTGGAGGATGGTCCACTCGTCCACCAGGGTGCCGGGAGCCACATCAGGTCCTCCGGTCATAACCCTGGCAAGTCTGGTCAGTATGTAGTGGTCATGCTCGCTTATGAACTTACCCCTCAGGAGATTGACCAGCTGGGACAGAACCACGGAATAACCGTCCCATCCCAGGACCCTGACCCTTTCGGGGCCGTGGGGCGGCGTATATCCGGCATTGGCCAGCCCGATCACCATATTCTTGGCATAGTGGAGCTGGAAATCCCTGTTCATGACGATTATGTCCCCATCGGTCAGGATGCCCATCTTATACGCCTCATAGGCGGAACTGGACACCTTGGCCATGGCTATGTTGGTAAAGAAAGTGGCCCATATAGGCACCGGGTCCGGAGGCATATCCTTGTTTTCGGGAATCCTCTTGAGGGCCCTTATGGTAAACTCCTTGCTTCCACCGGCTCCGGGTATCAGACCCACTCCCACCTCCACCAGACCGGTGTACAGCTCCGCATGGGCAACCCTGCGGGCTGTGTGCATTATGAGCTCAGTTCCTCCTCCCACAGTGATACCGAAGGGAGCAGCCACTATGGGTTTGGGGAAGTACTTCATGCGCATGAAGGTCCTGTGGAAGGTATCTATGGCCCTCTCTATCTCATCCCATGCCATCTCCCCGATGGCCATCGCCATAAGGCCCAGGTTTGCACCTGCGGAAAAGGTCCTGTCCGCATTGTTGCCTATCACCATTCCGATATACCTGTCATCGTTCTCCATAAGGTCCATTGCGTAGTTAAGCATCTGAAGGGTACCGAATCCGAGTGCGTTGCCTTTCGAGTGGAATTCCAGCAGGAGCACCCCGTCCCCCATATCGATGACGGAAGCCTCGGCATTCTTATTGATGGTCCTGTCCCGAATCTCATCGATGATGATGATCTCCTTCCTGCGGGGTATCTCCCTGTAATCCTCTTCGTAAAAATCGAAGTAGTGGCGGGTGTCCCTGTAGAACCTGTCGTATCCCCTGCCCTTCAGCTTCTGAACGATTTCGGGATTCTTCTTCAGCAGTCCGTACTTCTGCGCATGCTCCATTATGGTATCCACACCGATTACATCGAAGGTCTCAAAGGGCCCCAGCTTCCACGCGAATCCCCACTTCATCGCATTATCCACATCGTATATAGTATCGGCGATCTCGGGTATCCTGTTGGCTGAGTATATTAGGGTGGCCGTCAGGGTCCTCTTGAGGAATTCGGCCCCCTTCCCGTCGGCTTTGAAGATCATCTGAAGCCTCTTTCCAAGGTCCTGCTCATTCTCTATGGCAGCCAGTTCGGGGAACTGGGCCTTCTTAGGCTCCCTGTACTCGAAACTCTGCAGGTCGAGAACCATCCGCTTTCCTTCCACCTTCTTATAGAATCCGCCACCCGTCTTATCGCCCAGGAGTTTGTTCTCTATCATCTTCTGGAGAAAATCGGGAATCTGGAAGAAGTCCCTGAATTCGTCATCCTCCGCCAGATCATAAATGTTTCTGGCCACATGGGCTATTATATCTATTCCCACCAGGTCCGCCAGCCTGAATGTGGCCGTCTTGGGCCTTCCGATGAGTTTACCCGTAATGGCATCTATCTCTTCGGGGGCAAGGCCCAGCTCCTGAGCCACTCTTAGGGCGTACATGAGGGAGAAGACCCCTATCCTGTTGGCGATGAAGTTGGGGGTATCCTTCGCATATACGATGCCCTTACCCAGATAGTCCTCCGCAAACCGCACGATGGTATCTATCACTTCTTTATCGGTGTGGCTGGAGGGGATGATCTCCAGGAGCTTCATATAGCGGGGAGGATTGAAGAAGTGGGTCCCC
Source organism: Caldifarciminota bacterium (assembly GCA_026986535.1). Lineage (GTDB taxonomy): Bacteria > Hydrothermota > Hydrothermia > LBFQ01 > DSFT01 > S143-66. The sequence continues at coordinate 19,626 of JALSOK010000030.1, read as the reverse complement.
AGGAAGTTCTTTTTGAAGACATCGGTGCGGCCTTCCAGCAGAAGGTGTATGGGTATTCCGGAGGTGTTGGTGGATACGATGGCATCTTCCCTCATGTTCTGCTCCACCTTCTCGAACAGGCTACGCTTTATATCCAGACGCTCCACCACAGCCTCTATGATCCAGTCGGCCTCCCGGATTCTCTCCATGTCAGTGTCGAAACCGCCCAGCTCTATATGGAACTTGAAATCCGGATCCATGAATGCAGCGGGTTTAGCCTTGAGGGCCCGCCTGAGTCCTTCAGTGGCCACATCCCTGTTTAAGTCCAGCAAAAGGACATTAAATCCCGCATTGGCAATGTGGGCAGCAATCTGGGATCCCATGGTTCCTGCGCCGAGAACGGCAACCTTTTTGATCTTCCTCATGGGAAAATTTTATAGGGGAATTGCGGGCAGGAGCCGGAAAAGTCCCATGAATACTGTCGGAAATCCCAGGACCTCGACCGGCGGGTGAATCATCTGCTCAGCAGACTGGCAAGACCCACGCCCAGAAGGTCCCATACCAGATCCCTGTAGCTGAAACCCCTGCGGAAAAATCCGTCGTATATCTCCTTCCCCAGCCCCACGGATATGGATACGGCCCACCCATTTCTCCCTTCCCTGCGGGACGCACTGTACAGCACATAAGAGACGGCCGCATGCTTCACCTTGTCCGGTCCGAACCATCCATCCGAAACCTCCATCCTGAAATGGAGGGCCAGGAGGAGCGAAGCGCCCATAAAGACAAGTATAAAGAAAAAGTGTAAAATTTGGAGGATGAGGAAGTTCATTCCCCTTATTCTGATGACCGGCGCCCTGCTGTCCGGCTGTTCGGGTGCCACAAAGGCCAGAGGCGAAACCAGCAGACTGATTTCCAGCGATTTGACCATCTATGTGGACTCCAGTGCCGCCCCCTTCCGGGACACCATATTCCAGGTTATGTCCTACAATGTGGAGAATCTCTTCGATACGGTTTACAGCGGAACCGAGTACCGCGACTACTCACCCGGGACCAGCAACTATTCGTCGAAGTTCTTCTGGATAAAGGTTCACCATGTGGAGAAGGTAATAAAAGATGCCGGGGCGGACATAGTAGGGCTTCAGGAAGTCGAAAGCAGGATAAGCGTACACGCCATTCAGGAATCCCTCAGGGAGGAGGGGTTCAGGTACTATGTGGTGGCGGACAGGCCCCAGAGAACAGCCGTCAATGTGGCCCTCCTGAGCAAGTATCCCATAATCTTCGCGCGGGGATACTACACCATAGAGAGGGTCAGGAATCTGCTCCTGGCAGGGATTCTGATCAACGGGGACACCCTCTACATACTGGTCAACCACTGGAAATCCAAGAGCGGCCCCGAATCCATGAGGATAGAAATTGCGAAAATCGTCAGGGCCGTGGTGGATTCGATTCTGGAACGGGATCCGGATGCGGACATCGTGCTGGTGGGGGATTTCAATACCCACCATGACGAGACCCAGAGCGATGTGGTTACCGGAGACGCCTTCAACCCGAAAATCGTCGTGGGACTCATAGACATCCTGAAGACCACAGGGAACAAAAAACTCCTGTCCAGAGGCTATCTGTACAACCTGTGGTATGACCTTCCCGAAAAGCAGAGGGGAAGCCACTTCTTCGCGGGCAAATGGGGAACCCTGGACCACATAATCGTGAGCGCAGGCCTGTTCGACGAAAAAGGTATATCGTACCTGTCCGGCTCCTTCCATGTATTCAAACCCCCATACCTCCTCACCCCTTCGGGAACCCCCTACAGGTGGCAGGTCAACAGGGGTCCGGGATTCACGGAGCATCTGGGAAAGGGCTTCTCAGACCATCTTCCGATAGTGGCAACCTTCGTGGCGAGATAGCAAACGGAAAGTCCTTTAAAAAACTGCACAAAACTTTAACATTTGGACTATGACCTTTACATTCTTCATCCTTCTGGGCTACTTCGGTAAGAATAAGGTCCAGTACAGGGATTTCCAGTGGAAAGTGGCGGAAAGTCAGCACTTCAGGGTCTTCTACTATCAGGGGGGGGACCACCTGAAAGATTTTGCAATAGGGGTACTGGAAGAAGCATTCGAGGAATACAGGGATGTAATGCCGAAGACACCGAAGGGGAAGATACCGGTTCTGATTTACAATTCCCCCGATGATTTCCGGCAGACCAATGTCATATTCAGCCTCATAGACGAGGGGGTCGGTGGATTCACCGAGGTGTTCAAGAGGAGGGTTGTCGTTCCATTTGCAGGCTCCTACGATGAATTCAGACATGTCCTCAGGCACGAGCTGGTCCATGTATTCCAGTACGAAATGTTCAGCAACACGCAGGGGCTCCTGTCCCAGAGCATGGGAAGAATCCCCCTGTGGTCCATAGAGGGGATGGCGGAGTATGTATCCATCGGATGGGACATAACGGGGGAAGTGTATGTCAGGGACCTGGTCCTGAACGACCTCCTCGTTCCCGTCACACAGCTCGGAAACTATGGGGGATACCTGATCTACAAAGAGGGGCAGGCCATCTACTACTACATAGAAGAGGTCTACGGCAGACAGAAGGTAAGGGAATTCATCTCCAACCTCGCCTTTACCATGAATATCGAGCAGACCTTCAGAAAGACCCTGAACATAACCATGGAGAACTTCTCGAAGGATTTCTCCCTCTGGCTCAAAGAAAAGTACTATCCGTACCTGGCCCGATTCGACCTCAGGGGATACGCTGTACAGATCACGGACAGACAGAAGGGGCAGGGGTACTTCAACATCGCCCCCGATGTCTCTCCCGGCGGGGACAGAATCGTATTCATTACTGACAGGAACGACTACTCGGACATATACATGGCCAGCATCACGGGGAAGTATCAGAAGAAGCTAATATCGGGGAATACGCGGCCGGACCTGGAGAATCTTCACCTCCTGGAGGCCAAACTGGACTTCTCCCCGGATGGAAAGAAATTCACATTCGTGGCAAGGGGACCCGGATACGACATACTCTATGTGGCAGACGCCAGAAATGGGAAGATTATAAGGAAGATTCCCGTAAAGGACCTGGATGGAATAAGGTATCCCGCCTTTTCTCCCGATGGAAAGTCCATAGCACTGGTGGGGATGAAGGATGGGCGTCCGGACATTTATGTGTACCACATAGAGAGCAACAGCATGGTCCAGATCACCGATGACTACTTTACGGACCTCTTTCCCGTTTTCGATAGGGAGGGGAACATCCTCTTCATAAGCGACAGGAACGATGACTTTTACAGATTCGGGGATTATGCCATCTTCTCCTACGATGGGACACAGGTAAAGCGCATAAGCCCCTATATGGGAAAGATTCATTACATGGACCTGAGAAAGGGCAACCCCGTTCTGGCCCTGGAGTACGGGGGGACCATAAACCTCTTCGAATACAGGGATGGAAAGCTCTACAGGATCACCAATGTGGCCACCGGTATATACACCTTCTCCTTCGACAGGGACGGCAACCTGATGGCCACCAGCATGCAGATGGATGGGGCGAGGGAGATACTCGTCTTCAATGAGCTGGAAATCTACGATACCCTGGACCCATCGTATTTTTCCGAAAAATCCCATCCCTACACCTACAGGCCGGTGGACTATGTAAATAAACCCTACAAGGTGGCCTTTTCCATTGACTGGATAGCGGGAGCGGGTGGATACTCCACCCTGTACGGTGGGGCCGGATACTTCACAGTGGGGCTGTCGGACTGGACGGGGGACAACTGGATCATCTTCTCCTCCGACCTGTACACGCAGGACATAACCAATATGCAGTTCTTCCTGGACTACCTGTACCTGAAGAGGAGATGGGACCTCAACCTCAACGCCCACCAGTACTGGAGCTGGTCCATAGGGGTTCAGAACAACAGCCTCTATCTGGCGCTGGACAAGAACCTGGGTGGATACATGCTCACCTACTATCCTTTCAATCGGTTCGACAGGCTGGAGATGGGGTTCGGGTATGATTACAAAACCAGGTACATGGATGCCAACGGGGACTACTTCGTGGATTATGTTATGTACCTTCACAGTCCCTTCGCCTATGTGGGGTTTTCCCACGACAGAGCCCTGTACTATCCATGGGGGCCGGTGGACGGGGACAGGCTATTTGTGGGTCTGCAGTCCTCCCCGATAGGGGATCTCCAGTACCACATGTTCATGGCTGATGCAAGGAAGTACTTCAGATTCTCCAGGTGGTACATACTGGCCCTCCGTCTGGCTGGAGGAAGGGTCTGGGGAAGGAATGCATACGATAATCCCTTCATCTTCTACGATGTCAGGGGATGGAGGAGTCTATCCCTCTTCTTCGGAAACAACTTCTTCGTGTGGAATTCGGAGTTCAGATTCCCCTTCATCAGAAACATCACATTCGGAATACCGCCAATCCGTCTGAGCAACATAAGGGGAGCCCTGTTCTTCGATATGGGCTATGCATGGTTCGACGATGAGGGATTCAGGTTCTTCAATCCGGACGGATCTCTGGCATCACCGAAGGCAGCGTTCGGTTTCAGCACCAGGTGGTTCATAGGATTCGCAGATGTGATCCTGGATGTCTCCTGGAGAACCGACCTTAAAAAGATGCTGGACCCCTGGGGCAAACCCGTTTATAGTTTATACTTTGGACTGGAATATTGAAGAAGGAGGCACGCGGATGCGCAGGGCCCTCGTATTGCTCTCTGGAGGTATAGATAGCACGACCCTGCTTCACTATGTTAAGAAGACCCTCAGGAGGGAAGTATATGCCATCAGCTTCAACTACGGTCAGAGGCACAGCAGGGAGCTGGAAATGGCTAAATGGCAGGCCAGAGAGGTGGGGGTGGTGGAACACAGGATAGTGGACATCTCCTTCCTCAGGGAGCTGGCCAGTTCCGCCCTTCTGGATGAGAAGGCACAGCTGCCCTCCTGGGAGGAGGCGCAACAGGGGACCCCATCCACCTATGTGCCCAACAGGAACATGATACTCCTGTCCATAGCCATCTCCTATGCAGAGAGCAGAAAAATTCCTGAAATCTACTACGGAGCCCAGAGGCAGGACTACAGCGGCTACTGGGACACCAGACCCCAGTTCATAGAAGCCCTCAACAGGGTCCTGAAACTGAACCCCGACTTCCAGGTGCAGATCATAGCTCCGTTCGTCAACTACAGGAAGGCCGACATCGTCAGACTGGGACTCAAGCTGGGTGTCAACTACGAGATGACATGGAGCTGTTACAGGGGTGGAGACGAGCCCTGCGGAGTATGTCCCAGCTGTGTGGACAGGGAAAAGGCTTTCAAGGAGGTGGGACTCCATGTTAAGTGAAATTCAAAAGGCTATAATCAAGAGGTCTTCGGTCAGGTTCGTCTTCCCGGACGGGGAAATAGACATCCTGAAGGGGCGGATTGTGAACGCCGAGAAAGGGGATAAATTCGGCAGGGAGGCCCTCATAGAGCTAATAAAATCGGAGGGGGAATGGAAAATAGAACCACTGGAGCACACACCCCCCACCACCATAACCGAAGGATGGCTCATCCTCAAGGACAGCATATTCCCCTCCCGGGGCTACAACGAGCACTTCTCCCTCATGTTCAGCAAACTGGACTTCGAGCAGGAGGAGCTGTTCAGATTCATGAACTGGGTCGGCTCCACCCGTTTTACAGGATTTCTAATTTCCATAGGGTCCCTTCTGGCCCTGTCCGATGGAGAACCCCTGTACGCCCGGGCGATGGTTCAGGGGAGGATTTACACCGGGGAGGATGCTTTCCTCCACTTCATAAACAACTCGAAGGAACTGGATGTGTACATCGCTTCCATGCAGGCCGTGAAAGTGTTTACATCCGCCATGCTCTCTTCATCCACCGCAGAACCGGAGTCGATTCAGGAGATAAGGCTGAAGTTTGCGGAGGAGGGGGAATCCGGAGTGATAATAACCTCCGAGCGGCTCGAGATATTCGAAGAGGGAATAAGGATAGTGAACTCCACCGACAGCACCTTCACTGCGAGGGCATTCCCCGATGCAGAGGGAAAAGCTATAACCGGAGTGGCAAATCAGGAGCCCCGACCGATAAAGGCCATGCTCATATCGAACCAGGACCTGAAGATACTTCAGGAAATTTACGACAGGAATCTGAATATTCTGGGCAGCAAGATAGGGAAAGAGATGCTGGAATCCATAGCAGAGGAGAACGAAAGCACCAGGAAGAAACCCGACAAAATGATAGAAATCATGAAGACAATGCTACAGAGGGCAAAGGATATAGGGGGGAAAGCATGGCTGAGGAAACACAGGGAGGAGCTTACCGACGGCGTGGAGCAGATCAGGAACGAGGAACTCAGAAAGAAACTGGAGAAGCTATTCGAGGGAATCTGAGGAGGGCCTTCTCAGCAGGTATATCATAACCAGCAGCAGAATCACCCCCGCCCCTATTCTCACAATCTGCCACTCGAAGAAGCCCGCCACCATTATCCCCGCCATAACAAGCAGAAGGTTCTCCAGGGACCTGAATCTCCTGACGGGCTTGAGGATACGGAGCCTCATCTCCTCGCGGCGGTCCTCCAGGTCCATTGCCCTCCACCTGGACTCCCGTGCCATCTTCATGAGGAGATAACCCTCCTGAGGCGAAAAGTAGTTGAGATTCAGCCTGTACATCTCCTCCACGGCCCTGGAGAGGTTGAAGAGCTCCCGCTTCGCTCTGCCAATCTTTTCAAACGGCATGTCTTCCACCCCGTACCGGTGAGCCCTGATGAAATCCACGATTTCCCTGACCAGGGAGCTGTGGATGGACCTCTTTTCCACAGGGCGGGCATCCGCTCCCACCACGACCACCACATCGTGGGAGATTACGAAGAGCCTCTTCCCCTCTCCCAGCCTCAGAAAGAGGATGGAAAAATCCCCGAAGTCCTGAAAATGGGAATAGGGGCTCTCCATCACCTCCCCGACGAAACCCTCCGGAACGGGAAAGAGCACATGCAGGGGCTCATCCGGAGCCATATAAACCAGAACCTGATTTCCATCGCTCACCAGGTCGAATATGGTATCTGGATTGTTGATTTCGAGCACATCGTCTATCGAAATGGCAAATGCTTTCAAATCCCCCTTCCTCCGTTAGGATGGAAATTATAAAGAGTTCACACCCGCCCCTTCCACCCCCGGCCAGGGGAAAGAGGGTCTTTAAACTTCACCGCATGAAGCAGGTCTCTGTGATAGGGGCATCCGTTGCGGATGAGGACCTCTACAGCTTTGCGTACCGCCTGGGGAAAGAACTGGGCAGGAGGAATGTGGTGGTGATAAACGGCGGCAGGAGCGGAGTAATGGAAGCCGTATCCCGGGGAGTGAGGGAAGCAGGGGGAATAAGCGTGGGCATAATGACCACATACGATGGAAGCGACGCAAACCCATACCTGAGCATAAAAATAAACACCGGTATGGGCTGGAACAGGAATCCCATCGTGGTGGCATCCTCAGAAGTGGTAATAGCAGTGGGAGGGGCATGGGGGACCCTCTCCGAACTGGCCTATGCGAAGATACTGAACAGGAAGATAATAGGCTACAGGACCCACGAAATAGAGGGCATGGTCCGGGTCCACAGTGTGGATGAGGTCCTGGAAGTGCTGAGGAACTGGGGAATAATCGACTGATGAGAGTTAATCTGCCTCTTTACTTCCTGCAGGATTTCCTGCATATTCAGGAGGAAATTTTCCCCATCGGTGGAAAAATTCGCAGGGTAGATGGGCAAACCGTGGATTAATACCGTTCTCGATTGATTCTGTACAGAATCAGGGAATAGAATTTCTCTCCATAGCGGTAGGACATAGCAATTGGCAGTATCAGTAGAAAAATCCATTCAGACTACCACTGGTCGGAACAATGGGGTGGGGTCCTCCCCGCCCTTCTTTCAAAGCCGTCCCCTCTCGAGCACCTTCGATATATGGGATTGCAGCCCAACGCATCCATCCGTGGCCTCCACGATGACCCTGGCCCCCTCCACCACCCTGCGGAGGTCAATTCCGGTTTCCACACCGGACTGCTCGAAAAGGAAGACCACATCCTCCGTGGCCACATTGCCGCTGGCCCCGGGAACGAATGGACACCCCCCCAGCCCCCCGGCCGACGAATCGAAGCGGTTTATCCCGAATTCCGAGTATGCTGTCCACACATTGGCGATGCCCATTCCGTATGTATCGTGAAAGTGGAGCACTATCTTCTGCGGGGGGAAATCCCTCAATATAACCTCTAAAAGCCTCTTTACATCTTCGGGAACTGCCCTTCCCGTGGTGTCCCCGAGGGACACCTCATCCACCCCTATATCGAACAGGCGAACCGCCACTTCCAGAACCTTCTCTGGTGGAATCCTTCCCTCGAAGTAGCAGTGGAAAGCGGTAGAGATGTATCCCCTCACCACAAGCCCCGAATTCCTGGCCTCCCGCACCACCGGAATGAATCGCCTTATGCTCTCCTCGATGGTGGCATTGGTATTCTTCCTGTTGAAGGTTTCGCTGGCAGCAGTGAAGAGGGCTATCTTATCCACCCCCACCGAGAGAGCCCTCTCCAGCCCCCTGAGGTTGGGAACGAGGGCCGAGTATATGACCCCCTCCCGCCTCTTTATGCGGCGAAATACTTCCTCCGCGTCGGACAACTGCGGAACCCATTTGGGAGAGACGAAGGAAGAAACCTCCACCTCCTCCACGCCGCTCTCCGAAAGGATGTCCACCATCCGGACCTTCGCATCCGTGGGTATGGGAACCTTTATATTCTGAAGGCCGTCGCGGGGACCCACTTCGGTTATTCGAATCCTCATGTGGAAACCAGCCCCATTCTCCTGTACTTTTCGTACCTCTTCTCCAGGAGTTCATCCATCGGTATGGACACGAGCTCAGTAATCTGGCCTATTATATGCTCCCGCAGAGTCTCCAGCATGGCGGACGGATTCCAGTGATTCCCCCCTACCGGTTCCTCCACGATGCCATCCACAATACCAAGCTCCATCAAATCCCGGGCTGTGATCCTGAGGGCCTCTGCCGCCTCGGGGGCCCTGGATGCATCCCTGAAGAGGATGGATGCAGCCCCTTCGGGAGAAATAACGGAGTATATGCTGTACTGCAGGGCGAAGACCCTGTCTGCCACGGCTATGGCCAGAGCACCCCCGCTCCCCCCTTCCCCTATGATGTAGGAAAGGGTGGGGGTCCGCACGGAGAGCATCTTCCTGATGCTGTATGCTATGGCGGAGAACTGCCCCCTCTCCTCAGCCCCTATTCCGGGATATGCACCGGGAGTGTCCACGAGGGTAATTATGGGCATGCGGTACTTCTGGGCCACATCCATCATCCTCATGGCCTTCCTGTATCCCTCCGGATGGGGCATACCGAAATTGCGCCTGATTTTCTCAGTGGTGGTACTGCCCTTCTCCTGTGCTATGAGGACGACGGACATCCCCCCTATCCTGCCCACACCGGATATTATGGCATGGTCATCGGCGTACAGCCTGTCCCCGTGAAGCTCCACGAAGTCCTCGAATATGGCTTCTATGTAGTCCTTTGCCTTAAGCCTGTCGGGATGCCTTGCAATCTGGACCACCTGCCACCTGCTCAGGTTGTCGTATATGTCCCTGCGCAGTTCCTCCGCCTGCCTCCTGAGCTCCTCCACCTTATGCCTGAGCGAGGGGTGGATCTCCAGCTCCTTTATCTTCTCGAGTATATCGTAGAGGGGCCTTTCAAAATCCAGGGGCCGCATAGTTGTACTCCAGCGTCACTATATGCACGAGGTCCGACTGCACGGAGGGGATCATCACCCTGTATGCCAGAGCCAGGGGTCCCCTCTGCGCCTTCATATGGAGGGAGAATTTCGAGTACTGGTAATCGGGCTCCAGGGTAATTCCGGCCATGAAGTGCCTGCCTATCCTGTAGTTCAGCGTGGCGAACTTCTCTATCTGCCTGTCCATAACTTTCCTCACACCGGCCACCGCACTCCAGCTGTCCCGGGTGTATCGGATTCCTGCACCGAGCATATAGGGAACCAGAAGCTGTCCCCCCCTGAAGAAGCGAAGGGGATTCAGGTTGTGGAAATACGCAACCCCCTCGAACCTTCCGAAGGTGGCCATCAGGTCGAAATCCATCAGGAGAGCTGAGACCCCATCGTTCATAACCCTGTTCTCATAATAACCCGCCCTTATGGACATGTGGACATTCCTGTCGGGAGTGAATTTCCATGCAAGGGCTCCGAACATGGAATATGGAGAGAATGTGAGCCAGGAGCTGTCGTCGGGAACAGTGGACTGGTATGTGAAGGAGCCCATGTCGTAGTAGGAAAGATAGATGACGAACCTGCCCTTCCCCGCAAAGGCGGAGTATATCCTGCTGTCCATGATCCAGAGATTGGTGGAAAATCCCACCTCACCCCCATCCACCATGAGGGGATTGCTGAACTTATCCAGCAGCTCGTTTCCGTAAGCTCCCCTGCCGACCAGGAGCTCCGTGACAGTCATCAGGTAAAGAATCATACACCAATTCTCCTGAGAAACTCCTCCAGCTCCTCCCTGCTCTTAAAATCCAGTATAACCTTTACCTTCCTGGATGTGGCCTTTATCTGACCCCTGAGCCCGGCCTTCTCGAATATCCTGCGGGAAACCTCCGACACCCACTCCTCGTCGGATGTCCTCTTCCTTTCCTTCGGGGCAATCATCCTCTCCAGCTGCCGCACCGAGAGGCCATTTTCTATAACCATACGGCACATCCTCTCCTGCTCATCGGGGTCCTCTATGCGCAGGAGGACACGGGCATGACCCTCGGTAATCAGGCCGTCCCTGAGGGCCCTTATGACCCCCTCGCTCAGGTTGAGAAGGCGTAGCCTGTTGGTAATCGTCGCCCTGTCCCTGCCCACCAGGTCGGCTATCTCATTCTGCGTAAAACCGAACCTGTCCATGAGGTCCCTGTATGCGAGGGCCTCTTCGATGGGGTCCAGGTCCTGCCTCTGGAGATTCTCTATGAGGGCAATCTGGAGAACCTCGGAATCCTCCAGGTCCTTTATTATGGCGGGAATCTTCTTCAGTCCGGCAATTCGCGCCGCCCTCCACCTGCGCTCCCCTGCAACTATCTCGTACCTGCCATCCTGCTTCTGGCGAACGATTATGGGCTGGAGAACGCCGTTCTTCTCTATGGAGAGGGCCAGCTCCCTCAGCTCTGCCTCCGAGAAGCGCTTCCTCGGCTGGTAGGGATTGGATTCGATGAGGTCTATATCCAGCATCGTAAAGTCTTCCACCAGCTCGCTTCCCGGCAGAAGGGCCGAAATCCCCCTACCTAATCCCCGCTGCTTCCTCTTCATGGCTCAACATCTCCTTTGCCAGCTCCATATAGGCCTTCGCTCCCGAGGATGTGGGGTCATATATCACCCCCGGAAGTCCATAACTGGGAGCCTCCGCCAGCCTGACGCTCCTGGGTATCACCGTATCGAACACCAGATTGGGGAAAATCCTCCTTATCTCCTCCTCCACATGCTCCGCAAGCTTCGTCCTCTTATCGAACATCGTTATAAGGAACCCCTTCAAGTTCAGAGAAGGGTTTATGGTCCTCCTCACATGGGTTATGGTCTCCAGAAGCTGGGCCACCCCCTCCAGAGCATAGTACTCCGCCTGAACGGGAATCAGGACGGAATCGGCGGCAGCCAGAATGAGGATGGTCAGGGTTCCCAGGGAAGGGGGGGCATCTATAAAAATATAGTCGTATCTGCTCTCCACCTTCTTCAGAGCGTTCTTCAGGAACAGCTCCCAGTGCTCAAAGTCCTTGATCTCCGCATCCACACCGATCAAATCCGGAGAAGAGGGGACCAGATCAACCCCCGCATCCTTTATATGCACTATGACATCGTCTATATCGGCCTCACCAATCAGGACATGGTACAGGTTCTGCATCTTGCGGGCATTTATTCCGAATCCGCTGGTGGCATTGGCCTGGGAATCTCCATCCACCACTAAAACCCTCTTTCCCTGCTGTGCGAAAGCTGTAGAGAGATTGACGACTGTGGTGGTCTTTCCGACGCCTCCCTTCTGATTAACCACAGCGATTTTCGACATAGTCGAAATTATAAAGGTTTTGGAAATTTGCGCAAATTCCACGCCTTACCGGCACAGGGAATTTCCGGGATGGCATTAAAATTTGGATGATGGAAAGGGGGGTGGTCATAAATTCGGGAAGGGTTCCCTACGCTAAAGCATGGGAGATTCAGAGAAAACTCCACACCCTCAGAGCAAAGGGATTCATTCCCGACACCCTCTGGCTGCTGGAACACGATCCCGTCATAACCCTGGGAAGGAAGGGGCACAGGGAGAACATTCTGGTATCCTTCGATTACCTGAAGGGGGAGGGGATAGAGGTGTTCGAGGTGGAGAGGGGAGGGGATGTAACCTACCACGGTCCGGGACAGCTGATGGGATACATGTTCTTCCGCATAGGGGGGCTGGATGAGGTAAGACCCTTCGTCAGAAAGATAGAGAGGGCGATTCTTGGAGTTCTTCAGGAGCTCGGCATAGAGGCAGAGGTGAAGGAGGGCTATACGGGCGTGTGGGTGGGCAACGATAAGATATGCGCCATAGGGGTGGCGGTGAGCCACTGGACCACATTCCACGGATTCGCCCTGTATGTAAATCCCATAAAGGAGCACTTCCAGTACATCGTCCCATGCGGCCTGAGGGGAAAAGGAATCACCAGCATATTCGAACAGAGGGGAATGGACGACATGCAGATGGTCAGAGAACTTGTGATAAAGCATTTTGGCCGGGTATTCGAAAGGGAATTTCGGGAACACCCCCTAAATGATGTGCTGACAGCAAGTGAAAAGGAGGTCGATTATGTCTGATGTTAAAGAGCTGGACATACACGGATGGGAAAAAGTCTATGTTAAGGAGTTATACGGTGGCTATGTGGCCATAATAGCCATCCACAACACCAACAGGGGTCCCGCCCTGGGCGGGTGCAGGTTCTTCCATTACGACAACCATCCCGCAAAGCAGATGCTCGCTCTGGAGGATGCCCTGAGGCTCTCGAGGGGCATGACCTACAAGGCGGCAGCGGCCAACCTCCCCCTCGGAGGGGGCAAATCCGTTATCATAAGGGACTTTTACGAGCCCATTCCGGGTGTGCGCAGGAATCTTTTCCACAGCTTCGGGGACTTCGTCGAGTCCCTGCAGGGCAGGTACATAACGGCAGAGGATGTGGGAACCACCACCGACGACATGGTATATGTGTACGAGAGGACTTCCCATGTGGTGGGCCTTCCGGAGGAGCAGGGAGGTCTGGGAGACCCCTCCCCCGTTACCGCAATAGGTATTGCGGAAGCCATCAGATGGTTCACCGAAAATCACTTCAAGAAGGACCCGGGGGAGATAAGCGTCCTGGTGCAGGGACTCGGTAAGGTGGGATGGTACCTGATGGAGTTTCTGAACGAAAGGGGCTACAGGCTCCTGTACACGGATGTGAGCCAGAAGAAGATAGACATGGCGCGCGAGAAGTATCCCGATGCGGAATATGTACAGCCCGACGATGTGTTCGATGTGGAAGTGGACATCTTCTCCCCCAATGCTCTGGGGAAGGTCATCAACCATGAGACAGTGGACAAGATAAAGGCGAAGGTGGTGGCAGGGGCCGCCAACAATCAGGTGGAGAACAGACATGTGGCCCAGAGGCTCCACGAAAGGGGAATCCTGTATGCTCCCGACTACGCCATAAACCTGGGGGGATTGACGCTGGTGTACTACGAATACGAGCACAGGCAGGGCAAGATAGACTCGAAGGACAGGGCAAAGGAGATAGCCATAGAAAAGACAAAAGAGAATGTGTGGAAGAACCTGGACGAAATCATACCCCTGTCCATAGAAAAGAACACGAGCCCCTACATTCTGGCGGATCAGATAATGGAAAAGAGGTGGAAGTAATCGGATAAACCGGCTGCGGGGACTCCTCTCCCCGCCTGTAAAATTAAATATCAGTATGCTCCCGTTTTTCCTGCTGCACTCTCCGGTATATGTGGATGATGGTATCCTCTCATGCATCGAGCGGGGAGACAGTGCATGCATCCTCTCCTACAGGTATGTAAACGATATTCCCCGCCTCATGGAGCAACAGATGGAAGACTCGGCGCGGGCTCTGCTGGAAAGGGCATACGAAATCATAAAGGATAAGAATCTGCCCCTCTGGAAGGCGTACCTGAGGGCCCTGTACGGGCAGTTGCTTTACCGGATCATACTGGACTTCGATGTTCAGCTCCTGAAGAACCGCAAAGATTTCCTCATCCGGCTTGCCCGGGAGATAAGGGAGGCGGGAAAGGACACGCCCATAGAGCCATACACCCATATCGCATCGGGAAACCTGATGAAAAACACCTATCCCTCCGTGCCCACTGAAAGCTTTCTCCCGCTCGATAAAGCCCTCGCAAGCAAAAACATAAGGTCCAGGCATCCCCTGCCCATCGCCTTCAGAGGATTCCACACGGTAGTGGACACCGCATTTTTCCCGGTTGTAATGACCTATATACCGGTAAGGCCGCTGGACAGCACCTACGAAAGGGCCCTGAAGTCCCTCTCCCGGCATCCGGATCCCTATATTAGAAGCGACATCCACATGTCCCTTGCCCTGTACTACATGAAGAAGGGATTGCCCCTCACATCCCTCTACCATGCCACCATGATAATGGACTCCCTGGGACAAATAGATGACCCCTTCATGAAATTCCACTACTACACATTTGTGGGCGATATCACCTCCTACTTTTACAGCGACCACAGGGTGGGATATGTGTATTACAAAAAAGCCCTTTCCATAGCCGATTCAATGAAAAGAATCAGGAAGAAGTGGGGATTGAGCTATCCCATCATCCTGAACAATGTGGGGCTATCGGAGGAAAACGACTCCATTGCCCTCGAAATCCTCAGAAGGAGCCTGAAGTTTCACCTGGAAATCTTCGGCACGGACAACGAGGGGGTGGCAAATGTAATGGCCAACATATACAACAGGATGCTGAGGCTTGGAATGATGGACAGCGCCCTTGCCCTCCACAGGCAGATTGTGAGAATAAGAAAGAAAACGAGGGGCGGAAAGTTCGACTGGATTGTATTTGATGACATGATAGGAAGGGCCCAGTACTACCTGCGTGTGGGCGATACAGCCCGGGCAAAACTGGTGGCAAGAGCTTCCCTGGACAGCCTCCAGACGGTGGATGCCTACTACCCCGACCTGCCCGGGTGGTACATTATCGGGAAAGTAATAGCATACGAGATTCTGGAAGACCATGACTCTGCCCTGTACTGGCTGAATATGGCCCAGAAGCAGTTCACCCATACCACTTTCATTCTGATGCACAAACTGAAGCTGTACGCACTGAGGGGAGAGTACGAGCGGGCATCCAGCATTATGGACACCATAGAGATTAGGCTCCTCATGGGCTCCAGCATGACCAGCATAAGCAGGAAGAATTACTATCAGAAACTCCAGAGGCGCTGGGAGAAACTGCTGCCCCTTCTGATAAGCCGGGGTCTGAAATCGGGCCCTGTAAGAATCAGCGAACTGCTGAAAGCGAAACTCCTGTCGGAGGAAATAAACTGGTCCAGCGACCCGGTGATGGACAGCCTTACCAGAAAGCTCTATGCCATGATAGATATGGGTCTGCCCTACGACAGCCTCCTCCTCATGGAAAAGCGAATATTCGCCCACATGGTGGAGAGGAGAAGGTCCTTTGCGAAGAAGGCGGGAATTTTGCCCGAAGGAACGGCCCTCCTGGGATATGTGGTCGGAAGGGAGAAACTCACAGAGTATCTGATTACTCGAAGAGATACGATAACCCTCTCCATAGATATTCCCGCAGACAGCCTGGAGGGGCTCGTGAACCATCTCCTGTCCAGTCCTTCCACCAGCAGGAAGATTTCCATGCTCCTGTGGAGGATTCTGATAGAACCCTTCGATACCTTTCTGGCCGGATACAGGGCTCTGGCCATATCTCCCCATGGAATCCTGACACAACTGCCCTTTGCTATTCTGTACGACGGAAAAGAGTTCCTGGTGGAAAAGCCCTATTCTATATACAGGGTATTCTCCCTGTGGAACTTCGGGAAGCCCTGCCGGGTAAAGGGTCCCGCCCTCGCCGTAGGGAGGAACGATTATGGGAAAAATGAAATCCTCACCAGAAGGAAAATAGGAAACCTGAGATATGCGGAGGAGGAAGCCAGAGCCGTCGCCCTTTCTATTGGAGGCATCGCCCTGACCGGAAGCGAGGTGTCCGAAGAAAAGATTTACGAAATGGATCCGTCCAGGTTTCCCGTAATTCACTTTGCAACCCATGCAATTGTGGATTCGAGCAGTATGATAGTCCTGGGACCCAGTAAAGACACTCTCCCCTCCAGGGACAATATTTTGAGGCTCGGGGAGATATACTCCCGCCTGAGAGTAAAGAATCTCGTGGTTCTGAGCGGATGCAGAACCGGGCTGGGGAAATTCATAAACGACTGGGAAGGTCTCTTCAACCTGACGAGGGGATTCGTATATACCGGCGCCAGATGCGTTATAAGCACCCTGTGGGACCTGAACGATTTCGCTTCCTACCTGCTCATGAAAAGAATGTATGGCTATCTGGCCCGCGGAGAAACCGTGGACAGGGCCCTGAAGAAGGCACAGCTGTATATCCTTCGTAATACGGGCCTCAGTTCGCCCGTGTACTGGGGAGGATTCGTCCTTACAGTCGCAGGACGCTAAACCTTCTTCCTGAGATTCTTTATGGGGATCTCTATCTCCCTGCCGTGCAGGAGCACTATGGCCTTTTTTCCTCTGACCTCCTTCACCTCCACCATAACCCCGAACGGTAGCATGTAGTACTTCTTCCCCACCTCAACCTCCTCCACCTCCTCCAGCTGTGGAGCTGACTGTCTGAGGGCCCTCTTCACATCCTGAACCACCTTCAATTTCTCTTTCGGTGAAGCCTTCCGGATTTCCTTATAGAGGCGGTCCACCTCCCTGCGGGCCTCCTCTATTATGCGCTGCGCTCTCAGGGTTGCATTGTCTATGATGCTCCTCTCCTTCCGCTTCAGCTCCATCTCCTTCTCCTCCAGCTCCTTCCTCTGCCTCTCGAGCAGAGACAGCTCCATCCTGAGGCGCTCCTTCAGGCTCCTGACCTCCCCCTCTATATCCCCCAGGTACTTCCGCGCCTTTTCGATTATGTATTCGGGTATTCCCACCCGGCGGGCAGTGAGGAGAGCGAAGCTCTCTCCGGATTTCCCCAGAACCAGCCTGTAGGTGGGCGTGGCTGTGGTCATATCGAACTGCATGGAACCCACCTCGATCCTTCCATATCTTTCGCACAGCATTTTGAGGGGAGACAGGTGGGTATTGGCAAAAACATACATTCCCCTCTCCACGAGGGTTTCTATAACGGCAAATGCAAGGGCCGAAGCCTCGTAGGGGTCAGTGGACGAGAGGAGTTCGTCGAAGAAAACGATGTCTCCCCTCTCCCCCCTCTCCAGAACCTCCTTTATGCGATGCAGATAGGAGGTAAAGCTGGACATCCCTTCCTGTACATTCTGCTCATCCTCGAAGCCGGCCTCGAAGAGATTTTTCGGCAGAAATATGTTCGCCCCGGAAGCGATAACGGGTATTTCGCTCTTGGCCATGAGAAATACGAGGGCTATGGTCTTCAGGGCAACGGTCTTTCCCCCCGCATTGGGCCCCGATATCAGAAGTCCCTTCTTCTCCTGTATTCTCAGAGAGAGGGGCACCACATCATCCAGCCCCTTCACCTGAATCAAGAGGGGATGGCGGGCCTCCTCTATCTCTATAATCTCTCTGTCGTTGAAGTGCGGAATCGTGCCCCTGTAATCCCTCATGAAGTGATAGCGGGCCAGGAGGGAATCGATATAGGAAATGGCATCGTACATGGCCAGCATATAATCGGCATTCCTGGACAGTCTCTCCACCAGTTCCGACAGAATCCTCCGCACCTCCTCCCTCTCCTCATCTTCCAGTCGGATGTATCTGTTCTGAAGGGGCACCACTTCCATGGGCTCGATGAATATGGTCTCCGTGGTTTTGGAATATCCGTGGATGATTCCCTCCATCTGAACATGGGAATAGACCGGAAGCACCATCCTGCCCCCCTTGAGAACCACATTTCTCTCCCGCAGATACCCCTTCCTGTCGTATCTATCGAGCAGTATGTCGTAGAGTTCCAGGAGTTCCTTTCTTACTTTCCGCCTCTGCTCCCTTATCCTCCTGAGGGTTTCGGATGCAGTATCCTTCACCTGTCCATTCCTGTCGATGCGGGACAGGATTTCCCCCTTCATATACTCCACCAGACGGGGGTCAGGCATGAGATCCTGGAGGGGTGTGTCGATGATCTTCTCGTAAACGCGGGATGCCAGGTCTATCAGCTCTACCACCCTGTACAGCAGGGCGGGTTCCATCAGTGTCCCCGAACGGATGGAGGTCAGTATGGACTGGATATCCTCCACATCCCAGACATCCAGATTGATTTCCAGTTCCTCCAACACATATATGAGGCCCTTCAGGTGCACGAAGGAGGGGTTTTCCTTTGGGGAGAGGCGGGTTATCTTCTCCCTCCCGCCCCTCGTCCTGGCATAGGATTTTATGATGGATTTTACGGATTCGAACTCCTTCAGAATCATCTCAGCTCTTCCTGGAGCCTCCTCAGCTTGCGGAGCCACCTTCTGCGGGCGGCAATGCGGGCCTTCTTCCTCCTCTCGGAGGGCTTTTCATACACCATGTGCCTCTTGTAATCCTGGAGAATCCCGTCCCGCATTACCACCTTCCTGAACCTCTTGAGGAGGCTCTCGAAGGTCTCTCCCTCTCTCAGCCTTACTCCGGTCATTAAGAATCACCCCCTTGAAGTTTTTTCTATCCCGGTGGCCACGAAAATGGTCTGCCCGCCAGAATGTGGAAATGCACATGGAACACGCTCTGGCCGGCCCCCCTTCCCCTGTTGTTCACCACCCTGAAATCCTTCAGGTTCAGCTCCCTGGCCACTTTATTTATCGCCCCTATGATATCGGCCGCAATTTCCCTGTCCTCTATCCGGGTTATGTCGTCCAGGTGCTCCTTCGTTATCACCAGAAGATGAATGGGAGCCTGAGGATTGATATCCTTTATCACTATGCAGTGCTCCGTCTCCAGTACCTTATCCGAAGGAATTTCTCCCGCCACGATTTTGCAGAATATGCAATCCTTCTGCATGGGCTAAAAGTTTAAAGGTTCGAAGCCCCTGGTTTTTATCCATGAAGCACATCACCCGGCATATTGATTACATTCAACCCCGGAAAACTTTCCAATGAGGTAAAAGGCCCATCCTCTCAATCCTCCGAAGAACCCACTTTCTGATAAAAATTTAGAAATTGCTATTTAGAGGGGCAAGCAACTGTCGTGGGAGGAGGGAAAGCAAAAGAGTTCTATCTTTCCATGAGAGAATGTACACGGGGCAAACCTGCTGTATTGCCCATCACTGAAAAAGAGCCTATCCCTCATAAGCACACCTGCAGGGAGGGAATCTCTCCAGGACATCTTCAAATCCCTGAACCATTTTCCACACCTAACCCCTCGAGATAAACATCCTTCTGACTTCTGGCCTACTGGTA
>JALSOK010000029.1 GCA_026986535.1 Caldifarciminota bacterium | reverse complement strand
TGGCCTGCGGGGCATACACTTAGAAATTGCGTAGGGGGAGGCAGTAGAAATGCCGGGGGGAAGGAAATAAGAGTCCCCTGAGCCATAAAGGGGAGGACTCAGAAGAAGGCTCCTGCCAGAGAGATGGAAGAGGGATCTGGTCTTTCACAGGCAATTCAGCCCATAGTTATGCCTGACCTACCTTTGTTTTTCTGGATTATGCTTTGCTATCTGTTGCTCTGGCTCAAAACCCTGCCAGCCTTTCTTCCCCCGTATGTATTCCACAGGTCTTTCTGTGTGGTGAAGGGATTTCCCCTTACCACTCGTGTCCAACTTTCGGGATGGATTTCAGGGAATAAGCGGGTATAAAATTACTCAGCCATGAGAGTGGTCAGACGCATCGGGGAAATGCAGGACATTTCGGAAGAGTTCATACGGCAGGGGAAAACGATAGGTTTCGTCCCCACGATGGGTTATCTCCATGAGGGCCATCTATCCCTGTTTCGCATAGCCCGGAAGAAGGCCGACATCCTCGTGGTTTCCATCTTCGTCAATCCCATCCAGTTCGGACCCAATGAGGATTACCAGATTTATCCCCGGGATCCCGAGGGGGACCTGAGGAAGTGTGAGCAGGAGGGGGTGGATGTGGTCTTCATGCCGGATGTGGAGGAGATGTATCCGCCGGATTTTTCCACATATGTGGAGGTGAAGAATCTGGATGAGGAGCTGTGCGGAAAGTACAGGCCGGGTCACTTCAGGGGAGTGACGACAGTGGTGACCAAACTGTTCAATGCCGTAAGGCCCCACCTCGCTGTTTTTGGACTAAAGGATGCCCAGCAGTACTTCATAATCCGCAGGATGGTCCGGGACCTGAATATGCCCATCGATATAATTCCGGGTCCCATAGTCAGGGAACCGGATGGTCTGGCCATGAGCTCCAGGAATGTATATCTTTCGCCGGAGGAGAGGAAACAGGCCCCCGCCCTCTATCAGGCTCTACAGCTGGCAAAGAAGATGATAGAGGAGGGGGAAAGGGATCCGGAGAAGGTGATCGACGCGGTAAGAAAATACATACAGGAGCATGCTCCGCTGGGCCGGATTCAATATATCCAGATTGTGGATACATACCATCTCAGGCCCGTCGATGAGATAAAGGGCGAAGTGATGGTGGCTCTGGCCGTATTCTTTGGAAAGACGCGCCTGATAGACAATGTCATAATCTCCACCGACGGCACCACCAACATTTATTAGTGGTGCGGATTTTCGAGCGTAGCGGAGCGGTTCTCATGCGTGAGGTTTAAACTTTCGTATGTTTATACTCCTGGTTGTATTCAATCCCCTTTTGAATGGGGATTTCGAGCAGTGGAGTTATATTTCCACCACGATTCCATTCGCCTGGGACACCATAAAGGGTTCGGGGGCTTCCTGCACATGGATTCCCGATACAAATTCATTCATAGGGGAAAGGGCCATCAGGATTACTTCGTCGATCGATGTGCCCGGTTTCGACTGCGGTGTTGCTCAGGCAAAAGTGGTGAGCGAGAATACGGATTACCTTCTCAGGACCTGGGTAATCAACGGGGATACCACCAGCTATGCCCGGATCTTCGCCCGCTGTTATGATGCGGATGGAAACTTCCTTTCTTCCGATTCCGTTGGTATATCTTCTTCCTCGAACCTTTCCGGATGGCAGCAGATCGGGGGCATATACACAACGCCGGCGGGTTGCTATTATCTGGACATGCAGGTGAGGGTGTATGGCACGGGCAGTATAATCCTCGATGCGGCCAGCATGTTCATATCATCCACCTTCGTTCCGGATGAACTGGTGGAGAGCTTCGATACCTATGTCCCCGATGGATGGCTGGAGGAAGACCCAGGATTGACCTCCAGTGGCCTGTTGCAGAAGCGAACGAGTGCCTGTCCGATTGACGGTAAGTGCTTTGGGACCAAGTACAGGCAGAGTGCCTCCGATGGGGATCTGGATGTCGTCGGGCTGGCATTCCTCATGACCGACACCATGGACTTCGTGACACCGACGCCGGAAACCCTCTTCTTTTACTGGAGGACGAGCGACCTGACATTTCCGAATCCGGAGGATTCCATAAATGTGGAGATCTCCATAGATGGAGGAAATTCGTGGACTCGGATATGGCAGTGGGATGGTACTCCTTCCACGACCGCCGTGGCGGAGACTGTGGCTCTGGATGTTTACAACGACCAGTCCCAGGTCCTCCTCAGATTTGCTTTTTACAAGAACAGCACCAATTCTGCACCCACCAACAAGTACTTCAATGTGGATTCTGTGAAGGTTGTCCATTCCTATGTGGGCAGGTATAATCGATTGACCAACCCCGGATTCGAGCTCTGGCTCTATGATACACTGGATATGATGGCGGATTACTGGGAGAGGAGAAACAACAGGGCCCCCTATTCGAATATTGCACAGCTGTGGATCATGCGGGACCCGGTCAATGTATTTTCGGGAAACTATTCCCTCAAAGCCTACTTCACCACCACCCAGAATCCCTTCGTGGAGCAGACCCTGGCCAATCCCTTCACGGATGGATGCGCCGGTCAGCTGGTGAGCGATATAGACAGTTATTCGGTCCATATAAGCACCCGCCTTTACGACAATGACCCCAATGGGAAGGCCAGAATAGGGGTGGTCTGGTATTCCGGGACCTCTGCCATTCAGGTCACCTATACGCCCGTTTACACGGTTAATTCGACGGTCTGGCAGCTGTTCGAGCTGTACGACACCCTCAGCAGCGGACCCGCACAGGGAACATCGGTCGATAGCATAAATTTCCGCATAAGGTTTTACAACGAGGGGACCTTTCCGGATGCCGAGAATGGAGCCACCGTATATGCCGACAGTGTGAATCTGACATGGTACTGCTTTGTGGATGATGTTACTCCGGTCGATGTGGCGGAAATGTATCCCATGCATCCGGTTGTGGAATACATAAGGCATTATGGGGATCGCCTTCAGGTGTCTCTCAGGAGGCCTGCTGCTGTGGAGATATACGATGTCAGGGGGCGCCTCCTTTTCCGGAAGGAGGTGAATGGAAGGGCCTGGTTCCGGCCGGGCAGGGGTGTGTTTATGGTGCGCATAGGGGATTTCAGGAGGAAAGTGGTCCTGTATTGAACAGGAGGCCTTTTAAACTTTTCTAATGCTCTGGGCTGTGATTTTCCTTTCCCAATCGTCTTATGGCATTGAGGTCAATGCAGTTGGTGATGTGATGCCCGGTTCCATCACTCCCCGCAGAATTATCCCGCCCGATTCCGGAAGAACACTGGTCCAATCCATAGGTCCCTATCTGTCCGATGCGGATGTTGTTATGGGGAATCTGGAGGGGGTGTTCATTCTGGAGGGGAGGCATGAGCCAATAAAATGTTCCGATGAGTCCAGGAGAGCCGGAAGATGCTATGAGTTCGGGATTCCATGGTATATCGCCCCATCTCTCCGGAATATGGGTTTTACCGTGCTGACCATGGATAACAACCATGTTATGGATTACGGTTCCTCTGCGTACAGATTTAGTGTGCGACTTCTGGATTCCATCGGCCTGACTCCTGTTCCCAGAAAGAGGGTGGGAGTTGTGTATAAGCATGTGGTTTTTCTGGAGCCGGAGGGCTGTTTTATCGCTCCTGCCCCTGTTCAGATAATCAGCCGGGGGGATTCGCTCTGCGCTCTGGCGCGGTTTCGGACTGAAAAGAGCAGGTGGGAGAGGGAAATATCCATTGCCATCGTCCCTTTTGGATTTTCCTCATCCTCGTGGCGTATATCGGATTTTCGGGTTGTGGACAGTCTTATACCGCTTCTGGACAGCATGTACGATATCGTTATAGTTTCATTTCACGGCGGGGCGGAGGGGAGGAAGGCTCTCCATGTGAGGGATGAGGTGGAATTCTTCTATGGGGAGAACAGGGGCAATGTCGTGAGGTTTGCCCGCAGGGCTGTGGACAGGGGTGCGGATCTCGTGGTGGGGCACGGTCCCCATGTGTTGAGGGCCATGGAGATATACAATGGAAGACTTATAGCCTATTCCCTGGGGAATTTTCTGACATACGGGAATGTGAACATAAGGGGGGTCAATGGAATTTCCGCCATACTGAAGGTTCGGATGAACCCCGATGGCAGTTTTGCAGGGGGGAGGATTATTCCGGTAATTCAGAAGTATCCGGGAATTCCTGTGTACGACCGGGAGAAAAGGGCCATAGAACTTTTGAGGAGGCTGGTGGAGGAGGATGGATTTTCCAGCAGTATCCGTATTCTGGAGAGCGGAGAGATAGAGGTCCCCGGCCGGTAGGGGACCAGTTCACCACAATTTCAGTATTTAACTAACCATTTTGGAGATGTTTCCTCCTTTCCCAAATTGCCTATTTATGGTCATAAATTTTTATTCTAAAATACCATGAATGTCAATTTGTTAATCTACTTCAATCTGGGTATGGTCATGATGACTTCTTGAAATCCGGTGAATAATTCCTTAAACTTTCTGCGATGCCCTGGGTATTTCCGCTCCTGATTGCGGTTCATGGGATAGTGGTCGATACATCGGGAGACCCTGTTCCTTTTGCGTACATCTCGTGCGGCGGGAATGGGACCTACACTGACATGGATGGGACATTTTCCCTGGAGGGAGCAGAGTGCAGGGCCCTGAAGGTGGAGCATATTGCCTACAGGGATACGCTGGTGAGGGTTTCCTCGGGGCATGTCAGGATAGTGCTCAGACCTTATGCTCTTCAGATGGAAGCCTCCATAGTGAGGGCCCGATATGAGAAGGTAATTCAGACCATCGATGAGGAAGATATTTCCGATGGCATATTCGACGAGCCCCTCGTAAATCCGGAGCCCACTCCCTACGGAGCAGGAATTTCTCTCTCGGCAATGCCGCCCGAATATACCCTGGTTCTGGTCGATGGTCATCCGGTTTACGGGCGGATTCTGGGAAGCGTGGATGTGTTTTCCCTCCCCCTGAGCGGTGCAAAGAGGGTGGAGATCATGTCGGGTTCCTCTTCCGCCCTCTATGGAAGTTATGCTGTTGGGGGTGTGATAAATATCATTACAGGGGATGCCGGTACCTTTTATGCCTCCTCCTCCGGGGATTTCCGCGTTGCCTGGCCCATATCCTCCCGCTTCGGCAGTTCCATCTACGCAGGCAAATCCCTCTACCGGCCCGTGGTTGTTTATTCCCTTGGAACATCCATCAACAGTCCCATATTCCTGCGCATGGATGCATCGTGGAAGGAGAATCCCTCCACAGGGGAGACCATAACCGATTTCAGGGGTTATGGGGATTTTCTGGGTTTTTACTTAAACTACTTCGGCCATACCTACCGCATAAAGGGTGCTGTAAGGAGTTTTACCTCCGAATACCATCTATCCTGGAGCGATACGAGGGAGGGGCTCCTGGGGGGAGGGATTCTTAAGTGGAGGTACGGCTTCCACGGGGAGTGGATGAAGTCCAATCTGGTGAACGGATTTCCATTTTATGGGGAGGGTTTCGCTGCTTTCGAGTACACCCGTAGCAGGTATTCGGTGGCCGGCCGTCTGGTCATGGATAATCGGCTGAGGTTTCCCGTATTTCTTCCCCAGGTGTCTGTGGAAATGGGGTTGCTGGTCTTCAATCTGGGAGCCGGATACAGACCTCCCCACCTGAAGGAGATGTACATCTATCTGGATTATCCGGAGCTGGGATTCCGCGTGGAGGGAAATCCGAATCTGAGGCCGGAGAAATCCGTCAGCACTTCCATAGCCCTCAGTATGGATTTTCTGTTCCTGAGTCTGCGCTACAGCAGGATATGGGATTACATAGATGCAGACATCGGATACTACGATGGAAACACGCCGGTTTTCGTTTATACGAATACGGATTCCTACGAGGCCTTTTCCCATGAGGGCAGACTGGTTTATTCCGCGGGTGGATGGGGTTTCCGGGCCTCCTGGCAGGTTGCAAAGAGCGGTTTCGATGTGCCTCCATACCGCATGCGTGTCGGTGTATCCCGTGGGGGCTGGTCTGTGGATTTCTTCATGGTCGGATCCACCCGCTTCGCCCCCGCCTATTCCCGGTGGTCCATCTCGAGGGGGCTGAAGGTGGGGGATGTGGAGATAAAGGTGGGTATAAGAGATGTATTCGGTCAAACTGCAAATCTCGATGTTCCTTATTTAAAAGGGAGGGAGCTCTATGCGCAGGTCAATTTTTAGCATATCGCTTATGGCGATGCTCGTCGCATGCGGGGGTACCCGGGTATCGTCCCCCGGGGGTGGTTACGAGTTCGTCAGGGATACCTTCATAGATGTGAATGTGAAGGAGGATATGGCCACCCTGTCCTTCGACGGAACCGATTACGATTTGCTCCTCCTGACTCTTCCGCTGAAGGTGTACATCGGTGGTGGAGCGTATATCACCGTGAGGGACCCATTCATCTTCGTCAATCCGTCCAGAGAGGTCGGGGTTGTTCAGGCGGAGGATATTTATCAGGCCGCCCTTCCGGACAGCTTTTCCAGGGATACATTCGTCCGGGCCCTTTCTGCATGGGACAGCAGTCTGGATGGAAGGGTCCTGTACTTCAAGCTGTTTGGCGAAATGGATTCCGTGCTGGTTCTCAGCATAACCCCCGATTCCCTGGTTCTTCAGAAGAATGGTTCGGTGTATATCGTTCGCAACTATGCAAATTCCTATCTTAATCTGAATACGATGGAACTGGTCTCTCCCACCGGCCTTTACGATTCCACATATCACATCCGCTTCGAGGGAACCAGCCCGTACCTCAATATCTACTACGACTGGGGAGTGTCCGTTTCCACCACCATCCCGTACGATACCACAATAATCACCCCTTATGGCAATGCCCTTCATGAGAACTACGATGGGGATAGCCTGTACACCGATGAATATGTCTCATCGATAGGAGCGGGGTGGTACACCGTGAACGAGAACCACATTGTCATACCCCGGGATCTGGTCTTCTTCGTGAAGAGACCGGATGGAACCATATACGCCTTCGAGGTTCTGGACTATTACAATCAGAACGGGGAGAGCGGATACTTCACTATAAGATACGGAAAGCTTGAGCAGTAGGGGGCGTTGCCCTCTGTTTTTTCTGCACCTGGTAATCTTCCTGCCCGGCGGTGATTGCATGAGTATAAACTTTTAAACTCTACAGGAAGGCATTAAATTGGTGGAGATGCTGGAGAGAATCTACAGGATAATAAGCGAAAGCAATAAGCCCCTGACGGTTAAGCAGATAGCCAGAAAGCTGAATGTAAAGAACATCAAAAGGGTTCGCCTTGCTGTAAAGGACTTGGTCCTCCAGGGGAAGGTGTTCGAGAAGAAGCGGGGCCATTATTACAGCGTGGAGAAGGCGGGGCTCGTGGTGGGGGAGATTGAGAGAAAGCCGGCGGGATTTGCATTCCTTATAGTTGCCGATGGTCCTGACATCTTCATTCCCCCCAATCTGGTCAACGGGGCCGTTAGCGGGGATGTGGCTCTGGTAAAACCCATAAGGAGGACAGAATCTGGGAGAATCATCGGAAAGGTGGTGGGGTTCGTTCAGAGGAAGGTCCACTTCGTGGGCAACTACGAGGATGGATATGTGATTCCGGATGACAGGAGCCTTGCCGAAAGGATAAAGGTTCTGAAGAAGTCCATAAAAAAGTATGGCAGGAGGCTGGAAAACGATGTAAAGGTCCTGTTCCGCCTTATACGCAGGGGAAAGAAGCTGAGGGCGGAGATTCTGGAGATTCTTGGAAAGAAGACGGACCCGGACACGGATATAAAGGTGGTCATACGGACCCACGAACTGCCGGAGGAATTTCCCGCTCCGGTTCTCGCGGAGGCAGAGGCGCTATCCGACGAGGTGATTCTGACCAGAAAGCGTCTGGATTTGAGGGACAGGCTCATATACACGATAGACCCCATCACTGCGAAGGACTTCGACGACGCCATCAGCGTGGAGAAGACGGACACGGGTTATATTCTGGGGGTGCATATAGCCGATGTGGGGCATTATGTTAAGTGGGACACCGCCCTGGACAGGGAGGCCCTGAAGAGGGGAACGAGCGTTTATCTCCTGAATTCCGTTATCCCCATGCTACCCCACAGGATTTCATCCTATCTCGCCTCCCTTAAGCCCAATGTGGACAGGTATGCCTTCAGCGTTTTCATGGAGATGGACAGGGATGGGAAGCTTCTGTCCTACAGGTTTGCCAGAAGTGTCATACGGAGCAGGGGGAGGCTTGCTTACGAAGATGCCCAGAGCATTCTCGAGGGGGGCGATGTAATCACCGATGTGGCAGAGTTTTCCGATGATGGGGCCCGCAGTGCAATTAAGGAGAACCTGAAGGTGGCCCTGGAGCTTGCCCGGAAGATACGCCAGCAGAGGATGGAGAAGGGGAGCCTCGACTTTGACCTGCCGGAGGCCGAATTCGTCTTCGATGAGGAGGGGAATGTCATAGACATTTATCCGAAGGAGCGATACGATGCCCACAGGCTCATCGAAGATTTTATGATTACGGCCAATGTTGCCGTTGCCACTTTCTTTGCTTCGAAAGGGCTTCCCACCATATACAGGATACACGAGCGTCCCAGGAAGGAGAAGATCTCCAGATTCATCAGAATTGCATCGGGCATTCTGGGAACCAGGATATCGCTTCCCGAAGATATAACTCCCCTGGAGATAGCCCGGATACTGGAGAAGGTGAAGGGGACGCGCCATGAGAAGCTCATGACCTATCTGTTGCTCAGGAGTATGGCCCGGGCCCGATATTCCATCGAAAACAGGGGCCACTTTGGACTTGCCCTTCAGAATTACCTGCACTTCACTTCTCCCATAAGGCGCTATCCGGACCTCGTGGTCCACAGACTTCTGGCTGCCGCCCTCAGGGGACGCCCCAAAACCTCTCAGGAGTGGATGCTCAGGCTCGATACCATAGCCAACCACAGCACACTGAGGGAGGAAAAAGCGGACAGCGCCCAGTGGGATATATGGGACCTGAAGAAGATAGATTTCATAAGCCATCACATAGGTGAGGAATTCGAGGGCATCATAACGGGGATAATTCAGGAAGGGGTGTTCGTGGAGCTGGTGGATAATCTCGTGGAGGGATTCATACCCATTTCCGGATTGAGGGTGGACTCAGATGGTATCACCGCCCTGGATCTGGATGGAAACAGGTACAGGATGGGCAGCAGGGTGATAGTGAAGGTTCTGGAAGCCAGCAAGGATGAGAAGAAGGTGATATTCAAACCTGTCAAGTTCCTGGAGGGTGTGTGAATATGGGAAAAATCGTCAGGGCCAAGTGGGGTAAGGTGGTTCTGATGAGTGCCATCACCACCGACCTGGTGGAGGAGGCCAGAAGAATTCACAATACCAATCCTCCGGCCACTGCCGCTGTCGGCAGGGCCCTTACGGGGCTCGCACTCTACTCCATGGTTTTCAGAGAAAGCGCTGTGAGGAGAATCGTTATGCAGTTTATGGTGGAGGGTCCGATAGGTGAGATAACCGTGGAGACCAATATGAAGGGACACTTCAGGGCCTATGTCCGGAATCCCGACCCCGCGTACCGGATAAAAGATGCGAAGTTGCCCGTTGGGGAGGTCGTGGGCAATGGTCACCTCTATGTTTACAAATATCTGGAGGAGGGGATTTATCAGAGTGTGGTTCCCCTGATTTCGGGTGAAATTGCCGAGGACATAGCGTACTTCGTCTATAAGTCGGAACAGATTCCCTCTGCCTTTGCTCTTGGGGTTCTGGTGGATGAATACGGAAGGGTTAAGGCGGCGGGTGGTCTGTGGGCCTATCTGGAACCCGGAGCCACCGAGGATGAGATTAAACTGCTGGAAGAGAGATTCCAGCATATAGAAAGCGTGAGCAAACTGGTGGATGCGGGTCTTGACAACCTCGCTCTCCTCAACACCATTTCACGCAATTACACGGTGGTGGATGAAGTGTCGGTGGAGTACAGGTGCTGGTGCAGTCGAGAGAGTGTGGCGGAAGCCCTGGTTTCCCTTGCGGCATCGGACAGGCAGAAGCTTCTGGAGGAGGATAAGGTGGAGATACGCTGTCGATACTGCGGGAAAACCTATACCTTTACCCGGGATGAAATCGAGCAACTCTTTCTCGAGGGCTGATTTATCCGTCGAATATAACATAATCATCCTCCAGTATCTCCGGTATCATCAGGAGGGTATTGGGGGTTATGGCATCCCTCTGGATTTCGAAATCGGTCGCATAGTAGTTGTTCCGGAGAATTTCCTTCATGGCCTCTTTGCCTTTCAGTATAGTGCCGTCGGCCTTCCTCAGCTCTGCATAGATGATGAATTCCTCGTCCACCACAACCAGACCCACCTCCGGTCCCCTTGCCACCATGATCCCTGTGAGCAGCTTCTTCGTTTCCCTTTGAACTCTCATGTTGCAATTATGTAAAGGGGTTCTTAATGTTTCTCTTAAATGGCCATAACTGTTGATGGACGGGGATTTGGAGCCCTTTAAAATTTCCCATGCACCTCGATATCCCCTCCGCCTACGAACGGGTCAGGAAGTATGTAAGAAAGACGCCCGTTATATCCACCAGTATAGGGACTGCCCGGGTTCTTTTGAAGCTGGAAAATCTGCAATATACCGGTTCCTTCAAGGTCAGGGGTGCTTTCAATAAGATCATCAGGCACAAGAGCCGGGTTAAGGGGGTGGTTGCCGCTTCCGCTGGAAATCATGCTCAGGCTGTGGCCAGGGCTGCCAGAACGCTGGGAATCGAAAGGGTCAGGATAGTGGTTCCCCGGAATGCCCCGGAAATAAAGAAGAGGAATATAAAACTGCTCGGCGCAGAGCTCATAGTGGAGGGAAGCCATCTGAATGAGAGTCTGAAAGTGGCCAACGAGATAGCCCTCTCCGGACGGATGACTTTCATACATCCCTACGATGACCTGGAGATTATAGAGGGGCAGGGTACGCTGGGCATAGAGCTCATGGATTATGATTTCGATTATCTGCTGATTCCCGTCGGTGGAGGGGGGCTTGCATCCGGGGTATGCACGGCTCTCCGTCAGTCATCTTCCCATTCGTCTGTGAAGGTCATAGGGGTGGTGGCCCGAAATGCTCCCTCTTTTTTCTATTCCTTCAAGCAGGGCAGAATGGTGGCCGTGGAGCCGAAGGACACTATAGCGGATGGGATAAGGCTAAAATCCCCGAGCGACATGACTTTCTCCATCCTCTCCCGGTGTATGGATGATGTGGTTATGGTGGATGAGGCCGTCATAAGGAGCGCAATATCGTGGGCGTACTATCATCTGGGTCAGGTTGTGGAGGGGGCTGGTGCGGTGGGAATCGCGGCCCTTATGCAGGGCAAGGTTACGACCAACGGGAGGGTGATGGTGGTGGTGACGGGCGGAAATATCGACGAGAGGACCCTGGATGCGATACTGGATGGGAGTCCCATATAGGGAATACCTTATCGGGGGATGCTGTGAATATTTCGATAATTAATAACTTTCCGGACACGATTCTTTGGGCTTTAAATATTTAAGCATGGTGCTCTTAGCATTAATTTCGCAGGCCGATTTGTGGCATCTGAATGTGGGAGTCGTGGGCTCCTATGTGAGGTATAGGAATGAGGTAATGCTCCTGAAGGCTTCGGCCGGTCTCTCGAAGAAGGTTTTCCCGTTCAAGTATATCTTCAGTGTATCCGGTTCGTATGGATTGACCGATTCAGTGAACACCGAGAACTCCTACAGGGCGACGGCCAATATAGACTATTACATAACTCCTAAAGTGGAGCTGTTCACGATGGGGCAGTGGATGACCGACAGGATTGCCAACATAAATGCCCGGGTCCTTGCCGGTGGAGGAGCCAAGTATGTGTTCTACGACAACGAATCCGGAGAACTTTCCATCAGCGGAGCCCTCCTGTATAACTACGAGTACAGGGACACCCTCAAGCAGAACCTTGCAAGGTACTCATTCAGAATCAAGCACAGGTACATTCCCAACGACTTCGTCCAGCTTTCCCTCGTGGCCTTCTATCAGCCCAGTGTAAGTGATTTTACCAATGACTACTGGATATGGGGCACTTTCGAGGCCAGATCCAGATTGAGCAAGAGCCTGTTCCTGAAGCTGACCATAAATGACCGATATGAGAATCTAACTCTGCCCAGGAATAATCTTTCGATAGCAGTGGGGTTCGACTATAGCTTAGACTTTTAGTTGATGCGCATCCTCTGGATAGATGACGAGGTGGGGACGCTCCGTCCCCTTATCGAGCTTCTGGAAGAAGAGGGTTACGAGGTGGACACCGCCGAGTCCGGAAGGGAGGGTCTGGAGAAGCTGAGGCACAGCTCCTATAATGTGGTGTTTCTGGATTACAAGATGCCGGGAATGGACGGAATAGAGGTCCTGAAACTCATAAGGTCCTTCAAGCCCAACATACCTGTTGTGATGCTGACCATGATGACCGACAGGGAAATAATAGAGAGCGCCATAGGGCAGGATGTCTTCGATTACATAGTCAAGCCCGTGCAGTTTGCCCAGCTTATGGCTGTTCTCAACAAACTGCGCCGCCGTGAGATAAAGGAGCGGATGGCCGGACTGGGCATCACGCAGACCTATAATCGGGTTATGAGCATTTCTGAAACATACGAGGGATGGATAGAAAAGGCCCGCCTCCTGTTCGAGACCCGCCTCAACCTCCCGAAGGAGCACAGGGAAGTAATAGATATGGAAATTTCCTCCCAGAACGAAAGGTTTGCATCCTGGATCAAAGATAACTATCCGGCCCTTTTATCCGATGAAAAGTATGTTATGTCGCACAATGTGGTCTCACGCAAAATCCTGAGCGGTCCCCTGCCCGTTGTGGTTTTTCTCATAGATGCATTCCGGATCGACCAGTTCCTCCTCCTGATGCGCAGGCTCCCCTCCACCATGAACCTGCATATCGATTTCTATATGTCCCTTCTTCCCACTTCCACCCTTTTTGCCAGAAACAGCTTCTTTGCAGGATTGCTTCCCCTGGACATCCACAGGCGGCATCCCGGATACCTGCTGGACAATCTCCATGAGATAGAGCTCTTCGGGGAATTTCTCAAGGAGAATCATATAGATGCCACCTATCAGGTTCATAAGATCAACGATGTGGGGACCCTCAACCGCCTGGAGCCCCAGGGCAGGGACATAGAGGTCGTTGTGATAAATTTCCTGGATGCCTTTATCCATTCCAAGGCGGATATCGAGGTCCTCAGGGAAGTGGATGATGTGGATACCATAATCAGGCTCATAGATGCCTTCGTCAGCGGGACCTCCTTCGTGGAAGTGCTGGAAAGGTATCTGGGGAGGGGATATCATCTGGTGCTGACGAGCGACCACGGATGGGTGATAGGGAAGAAGCCCATAGCCATAGCGGGAGGGAGAGACATTACGGATGGTCTCCGGTTCAAGTTCGGGGATTCTCTCCGGTTCATGAGCAGGGACGGGATTCTTGTGAAGAATCTGGAGGAATGGGGCCTTCCCAGGGCTTTCGGGGAGAGGCTGGCGCTTGCGGATGATTATGGTTTCTTCGTTTACAAGAGCCGGGAACACGAGTATGCAAGGCAGTACAGGGGATATGTGCTCCACGGGGGCATATCTCTGGAGGAGATGGTGGTGCCCCTTATATCCATATCCTCCCGGTGATCCCGGACGAAGGTGGAATTCCGGAATGCCCCGCAGACGCGGGGCAGATCTTCAGAAGTAGTACTTCAGCCTTATCTGGGTTCCCAGACCCGTTGCAGGCGTGTTATTTCCGGCAAGACTGAGCCCGTAATAACCGTATTCATCCTCGAAGCCGAGAATGAGGTCCACGGCTATGCTGGTGAACTTCGCGCTGGCGTATGGGAGTATGGATAGATTGTATCCGCCGACCGGGGAGTAGATCTTCCTGTATATGACATCCAGCCCCGCCTTTACATAGGCGAATTCGCCCAGACCGAACTTTATTCCGCCACCCGTCCTGAATATGAGTACATCGCCGACATCTACTCCGTTTTCCGGCAATGTGTAGGCATAGTCGAGGGAAGCATTTACGAAGGGGATTCCTATCGATGCGCCCATTAGAAGAGCATTATGCCCATCGAAGAATCGGGAACTGCCAGAAGCCATATCCAGATTCACACCGGCCCTCAGGGTTATAAAGGGCACCTTTCCTTCCAGCAGGAGATTGAGCACTCTGGCGCTTGCAGTATCCACAGATATGAATTTGAGGTCCATTACGGCATTTGCTCTGGGTGATACGGGTATGGGAGTGGAAAAGATGCTGTACTTCACTTTTACCCCGTAAGTGGATGACGCCAGCTGGGGAGTCGTGCTCTTTCCTGTTGAATCGTAGATGAGGCTGGTTGCGCCTCCCCCGTAGAATTCCATACTTCCCCCCGCGTAAGCCGCACCCGCAGATAGCAGGATAAGGGACAGGTACCTCATGGTCAAAGTTTACATCAAAACATCTTCCTGATAATTAAGTCCTTTCGGTGTTCCTCGAACACTTTGTTTATTATTTTTTCCACCTCTATGGACACGAGCATGTTGTATATTTGCTCTCTTACATCCTCGAATTTCGTCTCCTCAGGAGGTATGTACTCTTTTACCTTCAGTATGATGAGAAAGCCGTCCCTGTATAGGGGTCCCAGCACATCTCCCGCCCGCGCACCGGCCAGGAGTTTCTTCATTTCCCTGTCCTGTATAGCTTCTGCGGGTATATAACCCAGGTCTATCTGCTGGGGAGCTATGGAGTACTTTCTGGCGGCGCTTTCGAAGTTCCGCCTTGCTTCCCGGATGACCTTCTGGGCCTGCTCTTTCGCTTTTCTTATGTCCTGCGGAGAGGGCTCCACCGGTATGAATATGTTCTTCAGCCTTATGGAATCTCCGGCCTTATCCACCACTTTGAAGATGTTGTATCCGCGGGGTCCCCTTATGGGGCGGGTTATTCCCCCCTCCGGGGTGGACATGATCTGATAATAGGCATCCGGAGAAAAACTCTGCTGAAGGACTACCCTGGGTATATATCCCAGATCCCCTCCCTTTTTCGCAGAAAGGGTGTCCTTCGAATACCGGCGGGCCATCCTTTCGTAGCTGGCCCCGGCCTCTATCCTGCGGTAAATTTCTTTTGCCCGCAGGTATGCCTTCTCCTCCTGCTCGAAGGAGGGCTGAACGGGAAGCACGATCTGTTGCAGGAAATACATGGCTGGCTGGCGGGGGAAGGAGTCCCTGTGGGATTCGAAGTATTCCCTTACATCCTGCTCGGTTATATTCACCTGGGGCATGATGTACTTGCTTATGTACTTCTGATAGAGTATCTGGCTCTCCATGATTTTCCTGTTCTCCTCCACAAACTCGTCCCTCGTCATGCCGAGCCTCTTCAACTCCTCATCGAATGCCTTCTTCCCCACGAACAGTATGACTTTCGCCAGGAGGTTGGGGTCCCGAAAATCTATGGAATCTTCCGGGAAATCGAATGAGAGGATGAGGCGCTTAATCTGGAGCGTATCGTTCAGATTTACCTGAAGGCTCTCCGCCCTCGAGAACAGGAGGTATCTTCCGAGGTTGAAGACGATATTCTGTATATACTGGTCGGCAAATCTCTGAATTTCTTCCTCGCTGACCTTCAGGGTGGAATCTTCCCTTGCGAGGGCTATAATGGATTTCTGCCTGATCAATTGCTCCATTATGGAATCCTTTACCCGGGGATCCAGATTCCCGGGATCCAGTCCCATGGATGTTACGGCATCGAGGAATTCGGAGTACAGCACCGGCTCATCGTTTACGGTTGCGACGACTCCCTCGGTGAGCGTCATCTGGTTTATGATAAACAGGGCAAGCATCGGCAAAAAGTTTATAGGATGGTGGAAGTTTATAATTTTGACTATGATCGAGAGGGCCACTTTCAGAGTAAAGGTGGGGCTGGCCAGAATGCTCAAGGGGGGTGTGATAATGGATGTCACAACTCCCGAACAGGCCAGGATTGCCGAGAGGGCGGGAGCTGTGGCGGTTATGGCTCTTGAGAGGGTGCCGGCGGATATAAGGAAGGAGGGGGGAGTGGCCAGGATGGCTGACCCGGAGATAATACTGAGAATAATGGACGCCGTTTCCATCCCCGTTATGGCCAAGGTCCGCATAGGCCACTTCGTGGAGGCCCAGATTCTTCAGGAGCTGGGTGTGGATTTCATCGATGAGTCCGAGGTTTTGACCCCTGCAGATGAGGAAAATCATATCGATAAGCATAAGTTCGAAACGCCATTCGTATGCGGTGCCAGGAATCTGGGTGAGGCCCTCAGGAGGATCTCCGAAGGGGCCGCCATGATAAGGACCAAGGGGGAGGCCGGAACGGGCAATGTGGTCGAAGCTGTCCGGCACATGAGGCTCATAATGAAGGAGATAAGGGCCATACAGTCCCTGAGGGAAGATGAACTCTATACTAAGGCCAAGGAGCTCAGGGCCCCCTACGACCTTGTCAGGTATATCTGGGAGAATGGTCGGCTTCCGGTTCCCAACTTTGCAGCGGGGGGAATTGCAACCCCTGCTGATGCAGCCCTTATGATGCAACTGGGTGCGGAGGCAGTATTCGTCGGAAGCGGTATATTCAAATCTTCTGACCCCGACAGGATGGCCCATGCTATTGTGGAGGCTGTAGCTTATTACGACAATCCGAAAGTTCTGGCGAGGATTTCCAGGGGTCTGGGTGAGGCCATGAGGGGGATAGATGTAAGCAAGCTCAGCGAGGAGGAGCTTCTTCAGACCAGAGGATGGTAAAAAAGGAGGTGAACGAGGTGGAAAAGCAGAATCATCCCACCAGGGGTGAACATTATATCGTGGAGCTGTCCGGTTGCAACCCGGAAGTAATAGGCAATATCGAAAAGGTGCAGGATATACTGGTGGAGGCCGCCCACAGGGCCAATGTTGAGGTATGGTCCGTATCTTTTCATCGGTTCCCTCCCAACGGTGTCAGCGGTGTGGTGGTAATTTCCGAATCCCATCTGTCCATCCATACATGGCCGGAGGAGAAATATGCGGCCATAGACATCTATACCTGCGGCGAGAGTGCTGAGCCGGAGAAGGCTGTGGAATATGTGATACATGCATTCGAGGCGGAGCATGCCCATATTACGGAATTGACCAGGGGGCTCCACGATGGGGACCGGATCTTCTACCACAGCATAGTGAGCTGGGAGGAGTCCAAATGATTAACCTTCTTCTGTCTCAGGCCCAGAGCAGTGGTAATGGGACAGGGGGGTGGATTTCCATCCTCCTGTTTTATGTGGCCCTCTTCGCCATCCTGTACTTCCTTCTCATATGGCCCCAGAGGAGGGAGAGGAAGCGCAAAGAGGAGATGATAAAGGCTCTGAAGAAGGGGGACAGGGTGGTAACCAATGGGGGTATCAGGGGTGAGATAGTGAGAGTTGGGGACGATTACTTTATAATCGAAAGCGAAAACTCGGCTCTCCGGATAGAAAAGTGGGCCGTGATCAATAAACTGGAGTAGGTATATGGCTGTCAGGAGGGTGGTCATCTATCCGGCAAAAGTGCTGAGGCAGGAAGCCCGTCCTGTGGAGGAGCTGACTCCCGAGATCCTCCAGCTGGGCAGGGACCTGGTGGACACGATGAAGGCATACGATGGTCTGGGTCTTTCTGCCAATCAGGTGGGGGAGCTATGGAGGATGTTTGCCCTGGATCTGGAAGCGATGGAAGTGGGGGAGGGTACCCTGGTTCTGGTGAATCCCGAGATGATTTACTACGAGGGGACCGATGTGGATGAGGAGGGATGTCTCTCTTTTCCGGATCTCTTCTTCGATGTGGAGAGGCATGCTTTCGTCACATTCCGGGGAAAGAAGCTGGATCTGGAGAGGGGGGAATTGAAGGATGTGGAAATAAATGCCACAGGCCTGTATGCACGGGCCCTTCAGCACGAACTGGATCACCT
>JALSOK010000028.1 GCA_026986535.1 Caldifarciminota bacterium | reverse complement strand
AGCAGGCCGGTTCCCCCTGACACATGTCCTTGCCATGGAGTCCAGACTGAAGCATCATTCTTCCCTCCTCGAAATGCTCGAGTCGGAGTACAGGGCCTATCTCGGAAGACTATCCGCCCTGCTCGGGGTGAGGGTTGACACCCTTGCGGGCAGTCTCCGGATTCCTGACAACCTTAAAGCGGTTTCCTTTTCTCCGGATTCTGCCATTCCCGTTCTGACTGCGGGTGCCTCTTCCCGCATCGCCCTCTACAGGAGCCGTATATCATCCGGTTCCCTCTGGCGCCTCTCCTTCTATGCGGGAGTATGGAGCGACCCCGCTTCGGGTTCCAGATGGTATTCTGCGGGAATTTCTATTCCCGTACCGGTTTTCGACAGTAGGAAGGGGGAGGCCCGCTACTGGGAGAGGATGTCCCAGGCCTACAGGATGGACAGTCTGTTTGCCCTTCGCAGAATCGAGGGATTTCTCCAGGAGTATGATGTGCGGATGAAGGCCCTCCTTTCCAGGCTGGAGGCTGTGGAGGGAGTGGAGATTCCCCTTGCTCTCCGCATGTACGACCGGGCCCTGAGGAACTACACGAAGGGAGGGGCCTCCTATCTGGAGGTTCTCGATGCCCTCCAGTTGCTACACGAGAAGAGGGTGGAAAGGGCCGATTATATTATGGAGATTCTGAACATGTGTATGGAGCTGGAGTCCATTTTTGGAAGATGTGTAAGGAGGTAGCAGGATGAGATGGAATTTCCTTCTTTTGCCTGTGCTGTTAATTTCATGCTCTTCATCCGGTCCGGAAGTGGCCGGGAAGGAGGAGGCCCATGAGCACTCCGTGGACCGGATTCATCTGGGGAAGGAGATGGAGGAAATCCTGGGTATGGGAGTCTATGTGGCGGGGAAGGGTGTGCTGGTGGAAAGAAAGAAGTATCCTGCCGAGGTTATAAGGAGCTATAAAGGGGTGGCAACCGTCAGGGCCCGCTTTCCCGGTATGGTCCTTGAGATTGGTGTGAATCCGGGAGACAGGGTCCGCAGGGGTCAGGTGCTGGCCCGAATCGAAAGCGATGAGAGCTTCACCGTGTACGCTCTGCGCTCTCCCATCTCCGGGGTGGTGTCCCGCATAATGGTCAGCGAAGGGGTGGTGGTGGACAGGGGAGTGCCCCTGATGGAGATAACCGCTCCGTCGAAGGTGTGGGTCAGGGCAATGGTGTGGCCTTCGGAGGTGGATTTTGTGTATGAGGGAAAGGGGGTCGTATTTCACAGGCATTATGGGGACAGGTATGTGGAGATTCCCGGCCGCATCTTCTTCGTTGCCCCATATCTGGACAGCACTACCAGGATGATTCCCGTGCTGGTTTCCCTCCGCAGGAGCGATATTCTTAGGCCGGGCATGTACGGGGATCTTCTGGTGGCGGATACGCACAGGGTAAACATTGCGATTCCTGTCTCGGCAGTCCATGTGCTCGAGGGAGATACTCTCGTCTTTGTTAAGGAGGGGGATGGGGCCCGTCCCCGCAGGATTTCTACCGGGAGGTCCGATGGCGAAATGGTTGAGGTGGTATCGGGGCTTGAGGAGGGTGATACCGTCTTTTCCGAACACTCTTTTCTCCTGAGGGCCGAGATGGAGAAGGGGATATGGATGGGAGCTCATGAACACGCCCACTGAGGAGGAGCACCATGAAAGCGTATCTTGAGTGGATTCTGAGGAACAGGGTTTCTGTCCTCTTTGCCTCCGCTTCCATTGCTATTCTGGGCTTGCTTGTATACAGGAACCTTCCCCTCGACGCCATACCCGATGCCGCTCCTCCGATGGTTCAGATTTTCACCGAGGCTCCCGGACTTTCTGCTCAGGAGGTGGAAAGATACATAACATATCCCCTGGAGATGTCCCTCATGGGCATTCCGGATGTGGAAAAGGTCCGCTCCGTGTCCAACTTCGGTCTTTCCATGGTGTCCCTTTACTTCAGGGATGGGACGGACATATACAGGGCCCGCCAGCTGGTGGGTGAGAAGTTGCAGGAGGTTCGGGAGCACATAAAGTTCGGCTCCCCGAAGATGGGGCCGATATCGACAGCCACCGGACTGATACTCTTTTACTACATAGAGGATACCACGGGTAAATACTCCCTTCAGGAGCTCCGGAGTATTCAGGACTGGATCGTAAAGCCCCGTCTGATGGGTGTGGAAGGGGTCAATGAGGTACTGAGCATAGGGGGATTCGTTAAGCAGTATCATGTTCTTCTGGATCCATACCGTATGCACAACTATGGGGTTGGCCTTCTGGATGTGGTGCGGTCCCTCGAGAAGAATAATTCCATCGCCGGCGGTCAGTTCATAGTGGAGAATGGGCAGGAGGTGGTGGTGAGGAGCAGTGGAATGCTCACGGGGGAGGAGGATATAGGCTCCGTGTTCCTCAGGAACTTCCGCGGCTTCCCCGTGCTCGTCAGGAATGTGGCCCGAATCGAGGAGGGGGGAGAGCTTCGGAGGGGCCTTCAGACTATGAACGGGAGCGGGGAGGTGGTTGCGGGAATGGTCATAAAGCTGTTCGGAACCAATTCCTCTCAGGTCATATCCCGCGTTGAGGAGAAAATCCGGGAAATAAATGGTATTCTTCCCGATGGACTCCGCATTGTCCCCTATTATCAGCAGAAGAGCCTCGTACAGGCCGTCCTCCATACTGTACTCGGGGCCCTGTTTGTGGGCGTTCTTTTGATAATTGTGCTCCTCTTCCTCTTTCTCAGGGACCTGCGCGGTGGACTGGTTGTGGTTCTGGCCCTGCCCTTTTCCCTTCTGGTGGCTGTTATCCTCATGAAAGTGCAGGGTCTTTCCCTGAATCTAATGAGCGTTGGTGGACTTGCTATTGCTCTTGGAATTCTGGTGGATGCCACCATAGTTGTGGTGGAGAACATCTATTCTTATCGGGAGAGAAATCCAGAATCCTCTCTGCCCGAGGCCATAGTTTCCTCATCGAGGGTTATGGGCCCGGTGATGCTGGCAATAGTTATTACATTGCTTGCCTTTGTTCCCCTTCTCTTCCTGGAGGGGGTGGAGGGGAGAATCTTTAAACCCCTGCTCTTTTCCATGCTGTTTGCCATTGCGGGCTCTATGCTGTATGCATTCGTCGTGGCTCCTGCCATGGCTTCCTTTCTCATGTCCCGCAGAGTTAGAGCTCCGGGATATTCCCGTCTGATGGCAGGTTATTATCGCCTGTATGCCCGTATTTTTCGATTTTTCGCTATCAGAAAGCTCCTTCTTCCGGGTTTTTACGCATTTATTCTCGCTCTGTCCATTGTGCTCTTCCTGAGGGTGGGGTCCGAGTTCATTCCCCGCCTGAAGGAGGGTACCCTCGTGGTGAGGGCATCCCTGCATCCGGCCATTTCTCTGGATGAGGCCCGGAGGGTTGCCCTGATTATAGAGAAAATCATTCTGGGTGTTGAGGGGGTGGAGGGGGTTACTTCCCGCATAGGGCGGGGGGAGGTGGGGGCCCATACGGACCCCATAAGCAGTATAGAAACCTATGTTCTGCTCCGAAAGGGGGTGGATCAGGAGGAGGTGGAGGCGGCTATCAGGAGCAGGCTGGAGGATTTTCCCGGTGCCATTTTCAATTTTACCCAGCCCATAAAGATGACCACGGATGAACTGCTGGAGGGGGTCAGGGGGGATGTGGTTGTAAAGGTGTTCGGGGAGAGTCTGGATACCCTTCAGATGATTGCTGATCAAATATCATCGATTGCGGGCAGTATCAGGGGAGCGGTGGATGTAAGGGCCCAGCGTCTGCTCGGAACACCGGAGATATTAATTTCCATCGACAGGCAGGCGGCTTCTCGATATGGTCTGGATGTGGATGATGTGAACGATGTGGTGAGGTTTGGAATAGGTGGTGATGTGGTGGGAAGTGTGTACGAGGGGGTCAGAAAGGTGGATATATTCCTCCGCCTGAGGGATGAATACAGGAACAATGTGGACGCCCTCAGGAGGATACCTGTGTACGCCCGTGAGGGGGCCATAGTTCCGCTGGGGGAGATTGCGAATATCGAAAGGAAAATCGCTCCACGCCAGATTATACGGGAGAATTTCCAGAGGTTTTCTGTGGTTTCGTTCAATGTGAGGGGGAGGGATGTGGGAAGCGTGGTGAAGGAACTCGAGAAGAAGCTGGGGAAAGATTTAAAACTGCCGCCCGGATATTCGTTTGAAATAGGTGGCCAGTACGAGCTTCAGAGGAAGGCGGTTTATCGGTTTGCAATCATCGTCCCTGTAGTCCTTTTCGTTATCATGTTCCTCCTCGTATCCCACCTGAGGAGCATTCCCCTGGCTCTGTCGGTAATGCTCTCACTGCCAGCGGCCATTTCCGGTGGAGCAGTGGCCCTGTATCTGACCGGAACCAGCTTCTCCGTTCCTGCCAGCATTGGATTTATAGCTCTGCTGGGCATCGCGGCGGAGGTTTCCATCGTCCTGATGAGTTTTGTGAAGGAAATGCTCGGCAAATATCCTGTGGAAAAGGCTGTCAGGATGGCAGTGGCCCTGAGGTGGAGGGCCATTTCCATGACCGTACTTACGACCGGTTTTGGCCTTATGCCCCTGATATTTTCTTCCGGTGCAGGAAGCGAAGTTCAGAGGCCCCTTGCGATAGTCGTCATCGGAGGGCTTATTACACTTCTGATCTCCATGCTCCTGATTCTGCCGGGACTCGTGGTGATGGCACATGGATTCCGCCGCAACGGATAGCACTGCGCAGAGGCATGCCGGTGGCTGTCCGGGATATGGATTTGTGAATTCGTGAAAAAGGTGAAGACGGATATAAAGTGAAAGGGGATGAGATTTAAACGGAGGGGGTTGTCTTATACACTTCCTCCGGTTCCCTTCTTATTTTTCTCT
>JALSOK010000027.1 GCA_026986535.1 Caldifarciminota bacterium | reverse complement strand
CAACATAATAGCCTGTCCCACATGCGGAAGGACAAAGGTGGACCTGATGCACCTCGTGGAGAAGGTGGAAAAAGCCCTCGAAAACGAAACCCTTCCCATAAAGGTGGCCGTAATGGGTTGCGAAGTGAACGGGCCCGGTGAGGCTCGTATGGCCGATGTGGGCATAGCATCCGGACTGAAATCGGGGGTGGTATTCCGCAAAGGCAAGCCCATAAAGAGGGTGAGGGAAGAGGAATTGGTGGATGCATTGCTCGAAGAAATCAGGAGGATAAAAGATGAATACGAAAAAGATAATTCGGGAACTGAATGAGATGCTCGGAGTGGTGTTCGATGAAACCTATCTAAAACTGAACCCGCTGGAGACCATAAATTCCGCGTACTATCCAAACTGGGGGATAGAGATTTCTCAGGATGATTTCATCGAATTATTCGTGGAGATAGAAAAGCAGACCAATGTCCCCAAAGAGGTAGAGCCCGAAGTGTGGGACACTCTCCTGAAGGTGGCCAGGAGCATAGTTCCGTTCAGCATGAAGGAGATAGCATGGAGCAAACTGGCCCGTGCGGTAGCCGAACTGACCCTTGGATTTTACGAATCGCATGGCAGAGTGAATATCCTGGTAGTGTATGCAGGATTTGCCGATTACAATCAGGGGAAGGGCTTTCTGATAGACGAATTGAAAAATGCCATTTACTCCGCTATTCTGGAGAACGCCTCCTTCGAATTTTCGAAAATCGCGTCCGGACTTCACTTTACCGTGGTGGATAAATCCAGGGAAGCCCTTGAAACGGCAGTGAGGCAGATTTCCGCCACCTTCCCCGGCAGTGAAGTGGAACTTATAAACCACTTCGACCTGGTGGCTCTGAAGCGGCTTATAAAAGACAGGAACAGAAGGGGATTCTATCACATAGTGGTAAACACTTCCCTGTTTGGCAAACATCCATTCAGCTCCGAATTCTACAGGGCCATCTCCCTTCTAACCAGGAGGGATGGATACTTTCTAAGCGCCAACGGTCACCATGCCCTCTGGAGCCATCCCTTCATATTCAGGGAACTGGTCAGAAGAGTGGAAGGGGCCAATCTGGACATATTCGATGACTTTCTCATGGCGAATTACGATGTGGATCCCTCATCCATAGATGTGTCCTCCCTGTTCGAGAATCACATGGAGAGGCTTCAGACCGAGCTGGTCATAGAGTACTATGCAAGGCTGAACGAAGCCTTCGGGGAATTGTCGAAGAAACTGGGCAGGAAGACCACACCGCCGGATAGGATATTCGACTCCACCACCACCCTGTCGGTCAAAATCCGCCAGCTGAGCGAATCCTTCTTTAAGAACAGGCCCGTCGCAGTCGTAAGTCCGAAGTTCAGGGGTATCAATGTGGATTTCATATACGCGGTGGAAAGCAGAAAGGTAAAGGAATGAGGGGAAAATCTCCCCTCAATCGCCGGAAATGAACATCTCGAGCTTCTTCCTTCTGAGGGGGTTGTTTTTGATCTTGGCAATGGCCTTCGCCTCTATCTGACGGACCCTTTCACGGGTGATACCGAACATCTTGCCCACTTCCTCCAGGGTCCTGGGAGACTTACCATCCAGGCCGAAGCGCATGATTATAATCTTCCTCTCCATCGGCGAAAGGGTGTTGAGAACCTCCTCCAGCTTCTCCCTCAGCAGTTTCTCCTTCGCATCCTCGACGGGGGTTGCGTGGGTCCTGTCGGCAATGAAATCACCCAGATATGCATCCTCGTCTTTCCCTATGGGCTTGTCCATGGAAATGGGCTCACGGGCCGCCTCTATGGCCTGACGGACCTTCTCCTCGCTCATATCCAGAAAGTCGGCGATTTCCTTGTAGGTGGGCTCCCTCCCCTTCTCCTGCATCAGGTACTTGGTGGCCTTTGAAATCTTGGTTATGGTCTCTATCATGTGGATGGGGATTCTGATTGTCCTGGAGTGGTCCGCTATGGCCCTGGTTATGGCCTGCTTGATCCACCATGTGGCGTAGGTGGAAAACTTATAACCCCTCCTGTAGTCGAACTTCTCCACCGCCTTCAT
Source organism: Caldifarciminota bacterium (assembly GCA_026986535.1). Lineage (GTDB taxonomy): Bacteria > Hydrothermota > Hydrothermia > LBFQ01 > DSFT01 > S143-66. Next base: position 2,835 of record JALSOK010000027.1, on the reverse strand, counting down.
AAGACCCATGTTCCCTTCCTGAATCAGGTCCATGAATTCCAGACCCCTGTTGAGGAACTTCTTGGCTATCCCTATGACCAGCCTGAGATTTCCGGCCACCATCTTTTCTTTGGCCCTTTCGTACTGCCTGTAGAGCCTGTCGATTTCGCTTATGAGGGCCTCCACCTCGGGATAGTCCATTCCAAAGTAATCCTTCATCTTTTCGTACCGGGACCTCAGCTGATTGAGCTCTTCCTCCAGATGTCGTACCTCTTCCCTCTCCTCTCCGGTAAGGAGCATCTCGTTTTCTTTGAGGCCCTTCAGGGATTCCTCTATATCCTTCATCCGTCTGTAAACTTTCCTGTAGGACTTGGCTTTCTCCTTGAACTTATCCACTATCTCCATGACCTTTCGGAAATTGGGCTGAAGCTGGCAGATGATTTCCGTAATCTTCCGCCTCTCGGGAGTGTCCTTGCTCAGGTCGTCTATCCGGGAAGCATACTTCTTGATCTCTTCGAAGGCCTTCCTGATTCGTTCATTCTCCTCCCTGTTCTTCTTCCTGCTGGTCCAGTACTTGGAATCGACCGCCACCAGCTCCTCCACCGGAAGGATGTTGAGTTCAGCCTGTTCTATCCACTTGAGAAACTTCTTTATTCCGTATTTGGTGGAGAATATGAGGCGGGTTATCTCCTTCTTGGCATCGTCCATCTCCTTCGAGTACTGTACCTCCTGCTCCTTGGTGAGAAGCTTCAGGTTGGCAATCTGTTTTAGATAAGCCTTGGCAGGGTCATCACCGGTGGAAACCTCCTCCTCATCATCGTAATCGGGAATCTCGGAAAGGCTCTTCCTATCATGATACTCGATTTCTATGCCATTTTCCAGAAGGGCCACTATGATCTCCTCGAATATTGCGGTGCCCTCTCCGTACTCGCTGGGCAGTTTCTTCACCAAATCCTCGTACTTAATCTTCTTATTCTCCCCTGCCTCCTTTATAAGCTTGGCTATGAGCTTCTGAACCCTCTGACTCTCATTCTTAACCAGCCCTTTCTGCCTCGGCATTACTTCTTCCTCCTTTTAAGTTCATAAATTAAGGCAAGATACTTTTCCTTCTCCTCCTCAGAAAGGTGGGCATACCTGAGCCCATAGCTTCTTACGAGCCAATCGTGGAGGGCATCCTCGATGGCCCTCTCGAAGGTATTTCTCCTGGACTCCAGGAGCATACTCATGGCGGCCAGCCTCTCATCCTCCTTTACAACCTTCTCCAGAGTCCCATCCAGCATCATCCGGAAGAGCTCGATGCTCACCTTACTCCGGAAGACCCTCTCGTCTATCTCCCTGAGCCTGTCCATGTGCTCTCCGCTCCTGTATATGGCCCACAGAACATAGGTCTCATCCATAATCCTGTCTTCCCTTCTCGTACGGGACTCGAAGGAAGGGGGTCTCGTGGAATAGGTCTCGAGCAATTCGGCCGAAAGTCCTATGGAATCCGCAAACTCGTTTATGTACAGCTGCCGCATAACAGGATCCGGTATGAGGTTTACCGTTTCCATGAAGCTCCTAAGCACCCTTCCCCTTGCTTCCACTGTCCTTACCCTCTCGTAAAACATCCTGTAAAAGGCGGTAATATTATAACTGTTTTCCTCTATCTTGTCAATATGTTTCCCCTTCCGCATGTAATCGGCGGGATCAGAACCCTTCTCCAGAAGTACTATATAGACAGTGAATCCAAGAGAAACGGCCACATTCATCGCCCTGTGGGCCGCTTTGAGCCCTGCACTGTCCGAATCGTAGAGTATATAAATGGTGTCGGCAATCCTCCTGAGCCTTCTCAGTGCTCCAGGGGTTACGGCCGTTCCCAGACTCGCCACAGCATTCTCATAACCCATCTGATGCATGGCTATCACATCCATCTGCCCCTCCACCAGTATCGCGCTCCTCTTCCTGACCACCGAGCGTCTGGCCAGATTGAACCCGAATAGAATTTCCCCCTTTTTGAATATGGGGGAATCGGGAGAATTCAGATACTTGGGCTCTCCGGCGTCCAGAACCCTTCCAGAGAATCCCAGCACGAATCGGCCATCATGGGAAAACACAGGAAACATGATTCTGCCCCTGAAGAAATCCACAAATTGACCATCATCCGTCCTTCGAGTAAGGCCCAGCTGAATCAGTTTATCCACCCCCACCCCCCTCTGTATTAGATGCCTCGTAAGGGTATCGCCATCGGAAGGAGCAAAGCCAATCTGAAAGCGCAGAATGAATTCATCCTCCACCCCCCTATCGTGCAGGTAGTTGATGGCAGGAGTGTGGGACTTAAGACGCTCCACGAAGAAGTTGTGGGCCATGTCCATGATTTCATAAAGGTCTTTCGACTTCTTCTCCCTCTTCTTCTCCCATTCGAATGGTATGTTGAATCTGCGGGCAAGGTATTCCACAGCATCCCTGAAGCTCAACCCCTCCGTTTCCATCACGAATGTTATTGCATTGCCGCTGGCCCCACACCCAAAGCAGTGATACACCCCCAGATCCGGACTCACATAGAAGGATGGGGTCCTCTCCTTATGAAAAGGACACAGACCCCTGTACTGGCTTCCCACTCGTTTCAGCTCCACCTTCTCGGAAATCAATTCCACGATATCCACCTGCTTCAAAAGTTCGTCCACAGTCATTCCCGGGGAAATTTTACAAGATGTAGTGGTCTATGGCAGCAAAACCGGGTTAAAATTATTCCGATGAACAAACACCTCATCAGGTATCTTCTGGAGCATCCCGAATCCCTGAACCTGCCCATCGTGGGTAATCTGGAAAATATTCCGGAAGAGATTGTACTGGACTACTGGTATCCCTTCGATGGAG
>JALSOK010000026.1 GCA_026986535.1 Caldifarciminota bacterium | reverse complement strand
AATGCGGGACCGGGCATAGAGGTGGATAACACGGATCAGGCCAATCCCGTTGTGAAGATGAAGACTTCCTGCCCCGCCAATAATCTGCTGATATGGAATGGTTCCGACTGGACATGTGTGGATAAGAATTCGATTGCTGGAACCAATAGATACGATAGAATCCAGAATGCTGTTATAGTTGGTAATACGAATTACACTTTTTTTGAGGCATACGGTGTTTGTGCCAATCTGGATACGCTTGGATACAATGACTGGAGGCTTCCCACTGCGGCGGAGCTGGGATATGCATGTACTCACATAACAAGTTGTAGTTCTCGCTTTTTATGGACTACGGATATTGTAGGAAATGGTTCTGGCGGTGTGGAGGTGGTATATTATAGATATGGTGATTTTAAATCTACTAGCGCGACCGATTATCATCGTGTTATGTGTGTAAGACCCTAATGGTGCCCTCCCGGGGCACCCTGCTATAAACTTTTTTCACTTACGGCTGTGGTGAAGAAGGAGATTCCAATCGGGAAGAGGGATATAAGGGAGATAGTGGGTTATAACGACACCAATTTGAAGGCGATACGCAGATTCTACCCGGATGTCAAACTCTACATTATAGACAATGCCATAGTGGTGGAGGGGGAAGAGGGGGATGTGGAGGAGCTGGAGCAGGTGCTGGAGAATCTCCTGAAGATCTACGACCGCTACAGGCGGATAGAGGAGTGGGATGTGGCAGATGTGATCCACAGGGTAAGGCGCCACATCGGTGGCCATAAACTGATGGAGATCATCACCCCGAAGAGGAAGGTCATTCCCCATACGCCGAATCAGCAGAAGTACTTAGAATCCATAGAAAAGAACGATGTGGTATTCGGTATTGGACCGGCCGGTACGGGAAAGACATTCCTCGCCGTTGCAATGGCCGTCAAGTACCTGCGGGATGAAAGGGTGGAGCGGATTATCCTCACCAGACCCGCGGTGGAGGCGGGGGAGTCCCTGGGATACCTGCCCGGAACCTTCGAGGAGAAGATTTCCCCCTACCTGACTCCCCTTTACGATGCCCTGTTTTCTCTCCTGCCGGGGGAAAGGGTCAACAGATTGATTGAGAACAGGGTTGTGGAAATAGCCCCCCTTGCCTATATGAGGGGAAGGACCCTCTCGGAGGCATTCATCATCCTGGATGAGGCTCAGAACACCACGATTGCCCAGATGAAGATGTTCCTCACCCGCCTGGGACTTCGCTCCAAGGTGGTCATCACCGGTGATATTACGCAGATCGACCTTCCCAGAAACAAAAAGTCCGGACTGGTCAACGCCATAGAAGTTCTCAAGGGAATAGAGGGAATCGACTTCGTTTACTTCGACAGGGAGGATGTGGTTCGCCATCCGCTTGTCAAAAGGATAATAGAAGCCTATGAGAAACACTCTGATTAAACTCGTTCCGTTTGCCGTCACTTCCCTGCTCATTGCCCTCATGACCCCCGATATTTACAGGCAGTTCTCCGAAGGGAAACCTGCCCCCCGGACCGTATATGCCCCCTTCGAGTTCGTCATAGAGAAGACTCCGCAGGAGCTCCGGCAGGACAGTCTGAGGATCATATCCCGCGTTTATCCCGTGGTCATTTACAGGGAGGAGCGGGTAATCTTATCCGACACCCTGCCCTTCATGTACAGAGCCCTTCTCGAGAAGATAAGGGATTACATGACGGAGGGCATAATCTCCGATAAGGACTACGAAGAGCTCATGAGGGACCCTTCCCCCAGGGTCAAGCTCTTCATCCCCGGTACCGGCAAGCCCTTCGATATGAATAAGGGGGATATGATGCGATTTTCCAGTGCTTTCGAAGACCTCTTCGAATCCTTCCGGACAGCGTACCCCGACTCATCGGAGAAAATACGCATCTTTATCCTCAACCATCTGAGGCCCACTCTCCGATACGACAGATTTACCACCCTCAAGAACAGGCAGGAGGCCCTCAAGTCCCTCTCCCGCATTAAAGAGAGGGTTTATCGGGGGGAGCTCATAGTGAGAAAGGGACAGGTGGTGGATGCGGATACATACCGGAAGATCCGGGAGATAGCCCGCCATTACAGGACCCCCTATCATTATGTCTTCTTCTTCGTGCTTTTCCTCCTGTGGGGTGCGGTCATGATGATGGGGCGGGGAACATCCACCTGGTCCAGCATATTCCTCTCCAACCTCTCCCTCCTCGTCAACTCGGGTGCCCAGAGTCTTCTCGTATCCTACATGGGTATTGGCTATCTATTTACGCTGACCCCCCTGTTCGTCATGCTGATTCATCTGCTTGCCTCCAGGGGTCTGGTTCAGAATTTCGTCATAATGATGGGCATAATCCTGGGGGTGTACTATGGGGTCAGCTTCGAGCCTGTGGCCTACACGATACTCCTCGGAATCACTGCCCTTATCTTTATGGATATCATATCCCGCAGGTACGACATCGTCTGGGGATTGCTTCTGTTTCCCATATCGGGCATCGTTTACCATGTGGTGATTCAGAAGATGCGTTCTCCCCAGCTGGAGCTGTCCATGATGGATGGGGTTTCCCTTCTGGTTTCCGCCGTTATTTCCGTTGTGGGGGTTGCCCTTCTCATGCCGCTTATGGAGAAAGTTATAAGGCTTACGACCAAGTTCAACCTTTACGACTATGCCTCCCTGAATCATCCGCTCCTGAGGGAACTCAAGGAAAAGGCTCCCGGAACCTACAGCCATTCTCTGAATGTGGCATTTCTTGCCGAAGAGGCGGCGAGGGCCATCGGGGCCGATGCTCTGCTCTGCAGGGTGGGGAGTTATTATCACGATGTGGGAAAGATACACAATCCCCGGTACTTTGTGGAAAATCAGCAGGGGTATAATCCCCACGACGAGCTCTCCCCCATTGAAAGCGCCCGAATAATAATCGAGCATGTTCCACGGGGAGTGGAGCTGGCCCGCAAATATGGCCTGCCCAACCGGATCATAGACATAATTCGCACGCACCATGGGACCACTCTCCTCAAGCCCTTTTACAAAAAAGCCATGGAGATGGGGCTCAATGTGGACGAAAGCCAGTTTAGATATCCAGGTCCGAAGCCCAGGACCAATGAGGAGGGTATAGTGATGCTGGCCGATTCGGTGGAGGCGGCTGTCAGGAGCCTTCCGGAAAAGGACCCCGCCATCATACGCAATGTCGTTCACAAAATACTGGAGGAGAGGTGGGACGAGGGGCAGCTGGAGGATACGGATTTGAAGAAGAAGGACCTCCACACCATAGAGGAGGCTCTGCTCAGAGCCCTGAGCAGCATATACCACACGAGAATCCCCTACGATTGATGGAGGTGAGGAGACATGGTGCAGGTGATCAACGCTACCAGGAGAAAGTTCTTCCGCCCCTTCGAAAGGGACCTTAGGGATTTCCTGAGTAAGGTTATGGATATAGAGGGGAGCGATAAAGAGGTTGTGGTTGTTCTTGTGGGTAATAGCAGGATGAGGCATCTGAACGAGAAATTTCTCTTCAAGAAGGGAACAACGGATGTGATAAGCTTCGACTACGGGGATACAGCTGAGGTTTATGTGAATGTGGATTACGCCATCAGACTCGGGGATTTCGCCTTCTATACCGGATACCTGGCCCTCCACGGACTGCTCCATGTCCTCGGATACGACCACAAGAGGAAGGATATGGCCCGTCAGATGGAGGAGAAACAGGAGGCCTACGCAGGCCTATGGAAATATTCTTAGTTCTTCTTGCTATCTTCCTGGCCTTCCTTTCCTCCGGTTTCGAGGTGGCCTACTTCCGGAGCCAGAAGGATACCAGTCCATCGTTCATCTTTGCCATTCTCCTGTTCAACAATTTCAGCAATACCCTCGGGGCATCCTTCTTCTCCCTGTGGCTTGCCCATGTTGTGGAAAACGAACAGTTGAGGCAGTTTCTGGAAGTGGTGGGCTTTACGGCCATCCTGATCATATTCGCCGAAATCATTCCCAAATCCATCGCCTATTCCAGATATTACCTGTTCTACAACCGTCTTACAATCCCTGTGTTCCTCGCCTTCGAGAAGGCTGTTTACTGGCTGTACGCGGTGGTAAAACTATTCCTTCCCACCCTCAATGGGAGGGAAAGGGAACGGGCTTCCGCGGGGGAACTGCTCCTGCCCCTCAACATCATATCCCACAAGGATGTACGCAAAACGCAGGAATTCCTCCTTCTCGAAGAGACTCTCAGCCTGATCCAATCGACTGTCAGGAAGTTTATGACCCCCATAACTCAGGTGGAGATGGTCCCCCATACCTGCACGGTGGAAGAACTCATAGACAGATTCAGGGCCACCGGCCACCGCTTTTACCCCGTTTATCGCAGCAGTGTGGATGATATAGTGGGGGTGGTGGATGTTTCCAGTTTGCTCTTCGTTCCCGAAGAGGAGCCCATAACCGGATATATGGATAACCCCCGCGTGGTCCCCGATTCCATGGATGCACTGGATTTTATCGAGAAGGGTATAGGGTTTGCAATCGTCTACGATGAGTTTGGAAATGCCTCCGGAATAATTACCCGCAAGGCCATTCTGAAGCATCTGTTCAATATTTTCGAGAGCAATGTAAAGAAGGTGGGCGATGGGGTGTACATACTTCAGGAGCCGGTGGACCTGGGACTTATTGAGGAGATTACCGGAGTTCATCTGGGCGAGCCTAACAGGGATCTGAACGATTTTCTCCTGGAGAAATTCGATGATATTCCCTCCGAGGGGGAGGAGATAGAGGTAAATGGAATACGGTTTACGGTTCTGGTTATGGATGAAAACAGGATAGAAAAGGTGAAGATGGAGGTAGTTGGCGATGGCCGTTGAGATACTGCTTCTTCTTATTCTGCTCCTTCTGAACTTCATAACGACTGGTTTCGAGGTGGCCTATGTGACCCTCAGTTTTCCCGACATCTATAAGCTGACGAAAAGGCGCTTTTTCATCCGCAATCCGGAGGGGGTCCTGTTTTCCATTCTTGCATACAGCAATCTGTTTCAG
>JALSOK010000025.1 GCA_026986535.1 Caldifarciminota bacterium | reverse complement strand
CTGGCGGGCCTGTGGATTATATTCTGAGGTGGGATATGAGAAAAGCCGTACTTTTATTGCTGTTCTCGTCCCTCTTCCTCGCCTCCTGCGAGGTGGAGGGGCCCGGCGAGGAGGACTATGGTTATAACCATGCTCTGGTCGTCATAGATGGGGGAAAGCTCCAGTTTCGGGAGGACTGCCTGATATGCCACAGGACGGCCGAGTACGAGGATGGTGAGGAGGAGAGACCACGGTTCAGGTATGCCGGTACCGTATGGGATGTGGTGAATGGGATTCCGGACTCCGGGGTCAGGGTCCTCCTGATATCCGCGGATAATGCGGATACTATCGCCCTTACGACCGACAGGTACGGCAACATATACACCGATTCCCTCCTTTCCACTGCTGAGTACAGGGCGGTTATGAAATGCGGAGCGGAAGATAGAGTTATGGAATACAGGGCCTACTACGGGGGTTGCAACGATTGCCACAGACCGGGTGGAAAGGTGGGCAGGGTGCTTTCGTGTAATTGAATGCCGTAAAATTAGTTTTCAATGCGCATTGCCCATCTGTCGGATACCCATATTGGAAAGCGGAGGTATAATCTCAATAGCTCCCCGGCGGATTTTTACGATGCATTCACGGAGGCATTCGAGATTGCCCTTTCCTACGACCCGGATGTCGTAATTCACAGCGGGGACCTGTTCGATAGCCCCTATCCCTACAACTTCACCAAGAGAAGAATTGTGGAGGATTTAGTGGATTTTTCCAGAAAGGTTCCCATCCTTCTGGTGGCCGGAAATCATGACTATGCAGATGTAGATGGCCTTTCCCCTGTCGGGTTTTTGAAAGTCGTTTCAGGTGATATTATCAATGCGGAGTACAGGGATATTTTTACCGGTGGGGGGTTGAGTCCCCTTCGGGTGGACATAAAGGGGGCCCGCTTCTTCCTTATTCCCTTCGTGAGGGACAGGCGGATGCTGAGGGAGGTGGTGGGTGCCGCCATGGATAGCCTTTCGGATGGGCTGAACTTCGTCATCCTTCATCAGATCATAGATGGTTTTACTGCGAAGAAGAAGAACATGACCCTCGATATACCTCACGAGGAGCTGAAGGGATTCCATTTCAGATTCGTTGGGCACTTTCATACACCCCGCCTCGACAGGGATGGGGGATTCGTGTATGCGGGTTCCACCGAGGCTCTATCTTTCGATGAGTACGAATACGATGAGGACGGTGTTGTGAAGCCCTCGACCAGGAAAAGGGTATTTATCTTCGATTTCGATTCGAATGGCGATTACAGGGTGGAGGAGGTGCTCCTGCGGAGTCCCAGGCCCTTCCTGATGTACAGGATGGAGTACCCTGCGGTTGAGGAGCTGGAGAGGAGATTATCCGAAATCCCCGTTGAGCACGATAAAAAGCCCATACTCATTCTCAAACTCAGGGCCCGCAATGTGCGGGTTATGGAAGAGTACAGCCAGGTTATAAATACCTTCCGCGGCAGGGAATATTACGAGCACATAAGGGCCGATATCGTGCCGGATGAGGTGGTTATAGAGGTGGAGGAGAGGGGAATGGAGGGGATGAAGAGGGAGTTTCTCGGTGAATTCTACGATATGGTGAGGGCGGCTGAAAGTATGGTGGAGTCCATGGAGGATTCTGGAATGCGTAATTTGAGAGAGAAATTGATGGAATTCCTGGAGGCCCGGTATGAGGATAGAGAAGATTCGTCTGATTAACTTCACTACCCACCGGGATACCATGCTGGAATTTTCTCCGGGAATCAATATCATTACGGGGTCCAATGGTTCCGGCAAGAGTTCTGTGGTACAGGCCCTCTATTTTGCCCTGTTTGGAAGGGGGCTCTACTACGGGAAGAAGGATGAACTGGTCAGGTACGGGAGCAGGAATCTGCTCGTTGAACTTTACATAGATGGGGACAGGCTGAGGAAGATTCGGAGGGGCCTCAGGACTGTGGAGACGGAAGGCATCGTCATCACATCGTCCAATCAGCTGAAGGAGTATCTTTTCAGGTTCTTCAACATTTCTCCCCGCAGACTCGTCAATACACTCCTGATAAAGCAGGGGGAGACCACTTCCTTCGTGGACAGGAGTCCTTCGGAGAGGCTGAGGCTGTATGAGAGCATCGTGGGGGTTGATGCCCTGCGGGTTATAATGGATGCCCTCTCCGCCCTGAGCAGGAAGTATGCGGACTTCATAAGGGATATGGATCTGCAGAGCCTCGAGGAGGAGATGCGCAATCTGAAGAGGGAAATGGAAGAACTCAGGAAGGAAATAGAGGATGCGGAGAGGAAAGCGGAATCCCTGAGGGGAAAATTGAAGAAGCTGGATGGAGAGATTGTGGAGCTCGAGAAGAAGCTCCGGGAGGTTGAGGCTCTGGAGAAGGAGCTGGTCAGGTTGAGGGCTACAATGGAGAGGGTGGAGAGAATCAAGAAGGAACTCGAAGAGTTAGAGAGTTTCATAGACTCCGAACGCGGCAGGTTCGAAGAGTACAGAAGGTGGGAGGCCCGCAGGGACGATGCTCTGCGGAAGAGGCAACTGAGGGAGGAGGTGGAGCGCCTGAAGATGGAGCTCTCGGGTATGGAGGAGATGGAGAGGGCTGCCCGCCTCTACGGCGAATATCTCAGGATGCTGGAGAACCCGGATTTCAGGAAAATAGAGGTGGTCAGAAAGAGGGTGGTGGAGCTGATGGAGTCTTTGGGAGGACTTCTGGGGATTAAGGAAAGAAAAATGGATGCCTTCATAACCATGGCAGATGAGAGGCTCTCCTCCATGGAGTCCAGGATGAGGGAGGTGGAGGAGGAAAGGGAGAGGCTCATATCCGAGAGGGGCAGGGTCCTTTCTCTGATAGAGGAGAAGAAGAAGGTAATTGGGACCCTCGAGGGTGCCCGGGGAGGAAGGTGTCCAGTGTGTGGTGCCCCTCTGACGCAGGAGCACATAGTCCGTCTCAGAGAGCGTTATTCCGCGGAAATAGAGGAGCTGAGGGGAAAGGTGAAGGAAATAGAAGACCGGCTGAAAAAACTTTCCGGGGAGAGCAGGAGGCTGGAGAGGGGGGTGTCCGTTCGGGATGCCCTAAAAGAGCTTAAATCCCTCAATCGATGGATAGAGGAGAGGAGGCAGATTATAGAGGAGTGGAAGCGAATCCGGGAGTACAGGGACCTGGAGGGCAAGTACAGGCAGTACGAGAGGATGAAGGAGAAGAAGAATCAGTACGAGCAGAAGCTCAAAACCCTCCAGTCAATGGGGGATCTCAACTGCGAGGAAGTTCTCAGATATGTGAAGGAGAACAGGCCCTTTTACGAGAAATATACCCATGCCCTCCGCCTCAGGGATAAATACAGAAAGGAGCTGGAGGAGCTCAGTCCGCAGACAGTGATGAGGAGAATGGATGAGGTGAGAAAAACCCTTTCCTCGATAGATACGAAGGCGGTCGAGAGCAGGCTGAAGGAGCTGCGCGGGGAGAGGGATCACATACTTGGAGAGCTTGGAAGGGTGGAGGCTTCCGCGAAGGAGAAGAGAGCCCTTCTGGAGGAAAAGGCAAGAAGAATGAAGGATATCGAGGAGCAGATATCCCGCTTCAGGTCCTACTATCGCAGAAAGGAGTTCTACTCATCGGCCCGGGAAAGGGTGGCCCGCCTGATCGACAGCCTGAAGAGTTTTCACGACAGGAATCTCCAGATACTGACCTGGAATCACTTTCGGGACTTCGATCTGGAGGCCTACAATGGCATTCACTTCGAAACGGACTCTTCCGGAATGAATATATACGCTACGACCCATCAGGGTAACAGGGTCTATGTTCAGAATATGTCCGGTGGCGAGAGGGTGGCCCTCAATCTTGCCATAAGGATGGCCATGGCCCGACTCCTGGATATAAAATTCAAAACCATCATCATGGACGAACCCACGGCCGGTCTCGATGCCCGCCGGGTGGAGAAGCTGGGGGAGATTCTCCAGAGTTTCGTAAAGATGAATCCCGATAGTCAGATTATCCTCATAACCCATGAGGAGAAGCTGGCGGAATATGCCCACAGGAGATTCCGATTCCATCGGAGGGGTAATACCACTTCTGTGGAAGAATTCTGATACTCCATTAAAATTTCCCTGTTCATTCACTTTTAAATTCAGGAGGTGGTCTATGGATGAACTGTTATTCTCCTTCTGTGGGGGCAATGTAATCTGCAACGGTCTGGTAGGTGGATTCTTCATCGCATTTCTCAATACCATAGGAGCAATGATAGTACTCATCATAGGCAGGGTTCCCCAGAAGTTCATGGATGCATCTCTGGGATTTGCCGCTGGTGTCATGCTCGCCGCCAGTTTTACCAGTCTGATTCTCCCCGGAATAGAGATAGGAGGTGTGTATCCTGTACTCATAGGAATCATTCTGGGAGCCGTGTTCATAGACCTTCTGGACCATCTGGTTCCCCACATGCATTTCATCATCGGAACCGAAGGTGTTAAGGATGAAAATCTCCTCAGGAAAATCAAAGGGGTATGGCTTTTCATCCTTGCTATAACCATCCATAATATGCCGGAAGGGCTTGCTGTGGGAGTGGGGTTCGGGAGTGGGGATCTGAGCAAGGCGATACCGCTTATGATTGCCATAGGCCTCCAGAACATACCCGAAGGTCTCGCAGTTTCCCTCGCTGCTATCAACGCTGGTTTTGGAAAGAGATTCTATGCCACATGGGTGGGGATAAGGTCTGGTCTTGTGGAGATACCCCTTGCCCTGCTGGGGGCATGGGCTGTTTATGTGATGAAGCCCCTTCTTCCCTATGCCATGGGTTTTGCAGCAGGGGCCATGATATATGTCATAAGCGACGAGATAGTTCCAGAGACCCACAGGACCGGACACGAAAGGCTGGCAACTTTCGGCCTGATACTGGGTTTAGTTCTTATGCTTTATCTGGATATAATCCTTGGATAATAATCAGAAGGGCGGCAGAGCCGCCCGTATGATGAAGCTGCCGGGGAGGGACTCGAACCCCCACTAGCGGGGCCAGAACCCGCTGTCCTGCCAATTAGACGACCCGGCATTCAATTTATGATACAGCAGTAAGACCGGCCCTATCCTCGTACTTCTTCATGGCCGGAGGCTCGTAGTTGAGCTTCCCCTTTTTCTTTATCTCCTCCACCTTTTCCTTTATCGTCTTTGCCATGATTACCCCCTTTTGCGCATGGAGGCGGCGGGAATCGAACCCGCGTCCGAAGGCCCGGTTCCCCGCGGCTCTACACGCTTAGCACCCCTTTATTCTGGCCTGCCCGCCCGGGGTGCGAGGGCCTGGACAGACCAGACCCCGTTTTGCTTTTCCCGTGAGCGGTCACGGGGTCACGACCACCCACGGTAGCCACCTGCCTATGAGGGCCTCCTGCAGGCCAGGTGGCCCACCCGCAGGGACCCGGCTGCTCTAATCAGGCAGCCAGTGCGTAGTTGGAGTTTGCACTTTTTGCTTTGCGGGTTTTTTACGAGGTTCCCGCACCTCGGCGTGCACCGCGAGGAGCCGTTGGCCCCCGTCGAATCCGTACGCCCCCTTCTATAAAACCAGACCCATCGTTGGCCTATAAATTTTAAAGTTTTCCCGTGTGAAATGCAATCACTTGTATCTGTAAACGATTCTTCCCTTCGTGGGATCGTATATGGGCAGTTCCACCTCCACCCTGTCGCCGGGAACTATTCTGATGTAGTGGATCCTCATCTTCCCGGCCAGGTGGGCTATGATTTCCATGCCGTTTTCCAGTTCTACCTTGAACAGGGCATTTGGCAGTACTTCCTTCACGACTCCACTCATCCTTATGACATCTTTCTTTGCCATACCTGTACCTCCTTTCCGACCGGTTTCTATTACAGGGTGGCCAGTGCTGCCCGTATGATTCCGATGTTGGAGCTATCTCCTGTCAGAACGACCACATACCTGTTATCGTCGAGAATTTTAATGTATATGGTGCCGTTGTCAAGTATCGAGATGATGTCCTTTATGTTTCCGTTGCTCATATCGGCGATGAGGTCTATGACGCTCTCTGCTTTGCCGGCCAGCTCTATGGCTTTCTCTTCGTCCACCAGTTTGATGGAGAGGATGTCTCCGTCCTTCCGGGCGGCCACTATGGCCCGGGTGTCCATGATCATCATCATGGCGGCATCTATCTTGGAATCGAGGATGGGGTCTATGGAGATTTTTCTGGCCTTTTCTCTGGGTATCAGGTGGCTTATATCGAGGGGTTCCTGAAGGGATATTATGGACTGGGGGTCCACATCGATTACCATTACACTCCCCGGATTGGCTTCGAGCAATTTCTTTACCACCTCTTCCCTGGAACTACCTTCTCCCGTGGCTTCCATCAGGAGGCCATTCTTGAAGAGAAGGATTACGCTGTCGCTTCTCAATATTGCGGTTTTCTTGTTTTCCACTATGTCCCTTAGGGCCTCTATTGCATTCATAACCTAAATTTTAAAGGGAAAGGCCGAACTTCATGGAAGCGCAATAACCGGGAAGGCTATTTTGCACTTTTTACAGCAGAATAACGGGTACTGTGGAAGCCCTCACTACCCTCTGGGTGGTGGACTGGTAGAAGAGCCTTTCTATCAGGTTGAGCTTCTTTCTTCTTTCCATTATGATGAGGTCCATGTTATTCTCGTGGGCATACATGACTATTCCTCTGCTCGCTATATCGTATGGCCGGATTTCCAGGCTGTGGGGAACCTCATTCAATATTTGGGTATAAGGCTTTAGATTCTCTGCAAATATTTCCCTGATCCTGTCTTCTTCGGCCTGTGTGAATTCGAATCCGGCCGTCTCGAAGATGTTCAGAATGGTGAGCCCGCAGCCGGCCCTTTTACAGAATTCCACAGCGAAGGGTATGCTGTCGAAACTGTCCCTCTTTTCGCTTACCGGAACCAGAACCTTTTTAAATTCCCTTCTGCCCCTGTGAGTCGTAATCAGCAGGGGTATAGAGGATATGCTCTTCAGGGTCAGGACGGTTGTTCCGATGAAATCCGCTTCGTTTATATCAACGCTGGCCCTTCCCAGCCCGATGAGGTCCGCCTTCACCTCTTCTGCCGTCTCCATTATAACATGGGCGACGCAGCTCCGGGCGGATTTTACGATTACTTCCCCCTCGAGACCTAATTCTTCCATAACCTTTCTGATCTTTTTTGTTCTTTCCTCCCTGAGGACATCGAAGGATGTCATGGCACTTTCTATCATTGGGGGACGCAGAATTATGCTGACTACATGGAGCTTCGCCCCATAGAGCTGTGCAACTGCCCCCGTGGTTTTCAGGGCCTCTCTGGATAGGGGAGAAAGATCAAATGCGGCGAGTATGTTTCTCATGAGATAATTATAAGGCCGCCAGTCCGTCGGTCTCTATTATTTCGCTGTAGAAGAGGGCACTTCTGCGAATGCGGTACTTCTGCTTTTCGTAGTCCACTTCCACAAGGCCGAATCTGGGCTCGAATCCCTCAGCCCATTCGTAATTGTCCAGCAGGGACCAGTAGAGGTACCCGATTACTGGAATCCCCTCTTCTCTTGCCCTCATTACCTGCTCCACATGTTCTTTCAGGAATTTGATTCTCTGGAAATCGTTATCCGTGCATATTCCGTTTTCCGTAATCATTATGGGCTTCCCGTACCTTGCATGGGCCTTCTTTATGACCCGGTACAGGCCCTGCGGGTAGATTTCCCATCCCATGCAATTTCTTTCCTCTCCCCTGTATTCGATGTTGCCCAGCCACCGGACGAAGCCCCTCGAGTAGTAGTTTATTCCCAGGAAATCCATGTATTTGCCTATCCTGTCCGGAAAGTACCAGTTGAACAGGTAATCGCTCATTATGGTGAGGATCCAGTGGATTGGACTGTAGGTCCATGCGGGCTCGAATATCATCATATTCTGGGCTATAGATATGCTGGCGGATGTGCGGGATTTGAGCAACCGGTACGCTTTCACATGGGCTTCTTTCATGCTGGAGAGGACTCTCAGGGTTTTTCGGATGGACTTTTCCTGCGGAGGCCAGTAGCCCTCCATGTAAGAGCGGAATGCGTACACATTGGGTTCGTTTATGGTTATGATGAATTTAACCCCATCGAGGATGGGAATTACGCTTTCCACGAATCGAATGAAGTGGGGTATGTTTTCCCTGTAGAGCCATCCGCCCATTTTAGAGAACCAGATGGGGTTGGTAAAGTGGTGGAGGGTGATTATGGGCTCTATATTCCTTTCGAGGAGGCTCTGGATAATTCTGCGGTACTTTTCTATGGCATCCCTGTTTGATTCCTGTACATTGGGGAATATTCGACTCCACTCTATGGACATGCGGAATGCATTGTGTCCCAGATGGTGCAGTAAATCTATGACCTCTTCCCACCTTTCCCAGAAGAAGGAGGCCCTTCCGCTTTTTCCCCTGTCCCACTCCCACCAGTCGGCCCCGGTATTGTTCCCCTCTATCTGATATGCGCTCGTCGCACTGCCCCAGAGGAACTTCATTGCTCTACTTCCGCCTCTATCCTGTATATCCTTCCGCTTTTCATAAGACTGTCGAGGGGTATGACCCATCTGTGGAATGTGTCGGCTATAATTCGGGTGGCATTTGAGCGAAGAATGGGTTTTCCCGTCTTCAGGTCGAACACATAAACCTTTCCGCTGAAGAGGATGTAGGTCCCTGTCGTATCCTTCTTTCCGATGGACAGTATCTTTTTTATCCTCAGAGTGTTGTTCCCCTGCGCGATGTTCAGGAAGGTATCTATGGATGAAAGGCTATCTATGGGTACTTCCGTGTAGGACATGGTTATTCCGGTGAATCCTTCCCTCCTCCTCAGGGAAACTCTTGCTCTGCTGTCCGATGCCCTGAGGGAGTCGGCTATTGACTCTATGTTCACGAGGCTGGCCAGGGATGAGTCCATCCATATAGTGAACGAGATGCTGCCTTTCCCGTCCGCGATGGTCAGCTCCTCGTGAATATCGAAGCATGCTGTCATGACAAAGGATATGGTTAAAATCAGGAGTCTTCTCATGTCAGGCCTCCCTCGACAGCTGTAGCAGTATTCCCAGGAGGAAGGAATTTACCAGCAGGTTGGAACCCCCATAGCTTATGAAGGGCATGGGGATGCCTGTGGGGGGGAATAGACCGACCACCACGGATACATGACCCAGCGAATAGAGGGCCAGGTTCATGGAGATGGCGAAGGCCAGGGTGGAGAGGGCCAGGTCCCTTCTGTGAAGTTTCTTCGCAATGTGGAATCCCCTCAGGATGATCGCCATGACTATCAGAAGTACGATTACAGCCCCCACGAATCCCATTTCCTCCCCGATTATGGAGAATATGAAGTCCGTGTGGGCATCCGGAAGGTAGAGGAACTTTTCCACCCCCTTTCCAAGCCCCACCCCCAGGAGTCCGCCGTGGGCCAGACCTATCAGGGATTGCTTCACCTGATAATGGATGGACTCCGATACGATGCGGGCCTTTGCGTGGGGGAAGACCAGGACTGCAATGGTGGCTCCCATTGCCGCTATGGTTCCGATGGTGGAGAGAACGGCCATGCTCGCCCCTGCATAGAAGGCTATAGAGAGGACCAGGAGGGATATTAGAATGGCTGTGGATAGGTTGGGTTCCATGGCTATGAGGGCTATGCCCAGGAATACGATTGCCATATTTACGAGGAATTTCCCGGTATTCCTCAGGTGCTTTGCATTGAAGGAGAGGAGCAGTATGGCGGATAGTTTGAACAGTTCCGATATCTGGAAGTTCATGAATCCCAGGTTCAGCCACCGCTTTGCGCCCCCTATCCTGGGTGCTATGGGGTCCGGAAGGATCAGAACTGCCAGGAGTAGCAACAGGGATATGGCCATTAGGGGATATCGAAATCTCCTGAGGTACTCCAGCGGAAGGGAATAACCCACCAGGAACACGAATATGGCTATGGCAACCTTGAGCACATGCTTGAGAAGGAAGTAATAGGTGGGTCTGTTGTTCACATAGGCGAGGTACCAGCTCGATGTGAAGACGAATATGGTTCCAGCTATTATGAGCATCAGAAAACCGAAGAGTATGAAGAGATCCGTTTTTCTGCGCCTCATTTTACCCTGTCCGGATTGATTATGCTCTTCTCATCGGAAATGATTACCTTTACATTC
Source organism: Caldifarciminota bacterium (assembly GCA_026986535.1). Lineage (GTDB taxonomy): Bacteria > Hydrothermota > Hydrothermia > LBFQ01 > DSFT01 > S143-66. The sequence continues at coordinate 8,478 of JALSOK010000025.1, read as the reverse complement.
TCGGGCAACTTCTGAATGTACAGATAGCGGATGTACTCCGGATAGTTTTTGAGCTCCTTTCCTATGGTCCTTATTTCCTGTGCGATGATAGATGCTTCGAGCTCTTTGATTTCCTTTTCTGCCTTCTTCTTCTCCAGTTCGTATTTGATCCTCTGGGCATCCTGTCTGGAGAGGGTGATCTGCTCCATGTTTTTGGAGAATTCGGGGGAGACCCTCACCTCTTCCAGCACCAGATCCTCCACGGATATTCCGTATCGGGACAGTTTGCCTTCGAGAGTGCTGCGGGCTTTCTCCTGAACCTCCTCCCTTGCGGATGTGTAGAGGGATTCGCTCGTGTAGGAGGATATTATTCCCTTGAGGGTTCCCTGTATAACGGGTTTTATGATTTCCTGCGGGTCCTTCTTTCCCACCATCCGGTGGTAGGTGATGAGGTTCCCGGGGTCTATGCGGTACAGGAGGCGTACATTCATGCCCATATTCACCCCGTCCGATGAGGGGGCCCATACGGAAAAGCTTTTCTTCTGAGGGAAGGTCCTGACATGGGTATCGTAGGTGGTTATCTCCACGATGTAGGGGATGGTGAATACTATTCCCGAACCCCTGACCTGGTAGGAGTTGGTAATTCTGTTGTGGAGGACAGCAGAATTTCCTTCGGGAATGACCCGCACCATCATTCCGATTATTATGAGAAGAATTCCGGGAATGGAATATACGAGGGATTCCCTGCTGACCCGGATTCGCCTGGCGGTGAGGATGTCTCCGTCCTTTTCTATGAGGACATCCTGCGTACCGAACCTGTTTATTGCGTATGCAATAATGGCGATGCCGATGAGCACCAGAAGGATGTTCAGGGGGTCCATTACATCAGAATTTTAAAGGGAAAGGAATTCATCCACGAACAGAAAGCGGATTCCGAAGGCTTCCGCTGTCAGCCTATCCCTTTCGCTATCTCCCACCATTGTCATCCGGTCGGGGCTGAATCCATACATATTCCTGATCCTCCACAGAAAGTATGGGGACGGCTTCCTGCAGGGGCAGTGCTCCGATGGATGGTGTGTGCAGTAGAAGGTGGCCTCGAATCGAACCGGATACAGAAGCCTCTTCATCTGGCGGTCTATTTCCATAAGGCGCTCCCTGGAAAAGTATCCCCTTCGTATTCCTGACTGGTTGCTCACTATGAACAGCTTTGCCCCATCCCTCTGAAGCCCCATCAGTTTTTCCCTTATGCCGGGAATGGGCCGCACCATGCAGGGGGAAGAGATGTAATGTCTGTCTTCTATCAGTGTTCCGTCTCTGTCGAAGATGAAAGCCTGTTCCATAAAAATCTCCTGAATTTTTCGAGAGCCCTGTACCTGTGGCTTATCCTGTTCTTCTGTTTCTCATCCATCTGGGCAAAGGTCTTTCCGGCTGGTGGATAGTAGAATACGGGGTCATAGCCGAATCCCTTATCTCCGGCGGGCTGTGTGGCGATTTGTCCCTCCACCCTGCCTTCGAAGAGATGAACCTTACCCCTTTCATCGATGAAAGCGATGACTGTCCGGAAGTGGGCCCTTCGGTTTTCGGCATTCCCGAGGTTCCTCAGGAGTTTTTCCATATTCTCCTTCGGACCTGCCTTTTCTCCCGCGTATCGGGCCGTCTTTACTCCCGGTGCCCCGCCTAAGGCTTCGACGAAGAGCCCCGTGTCATCGGCGAGGGACGGAAGCCCCGTTTTTTCATGGAGGAATCGGGCCTTCAGGATGGCGTTCTCCTCGAGGGTGCTTCCGGTCTCCTCCACCCGGGACATGTCCACGCCCAGGGCAGAGGCGGAGATGATTTCCACAGGAAGTCCGTGCAGGATATCCTTTATCTCCTGAATCTTGTGGGGGTTAGAGGAGGCTATGGCTATCTTCATTACTCCCCGGTGTCGATTTCCTCCACGATGAAAGCGTCCCTGTACCTGTCGCTGGCGGATTTGATTTCCTTCAGGACCTTCTTCGCTTCATCCATGGTGGAGAATCCTCCCACCCTGACCCTGTATAGGGGAGGTATGTACTTTATGCTGACAGGATAGATATTCCTGAAGTCCTTCTGGAATTTCTTCATCACTTTCCTGGCGAATCTTTCGCTGGCGCTGGCGTAAATCTGAATGTAGTAGGACTTGTAGTTCCCATCGAGGACTTCCACCACGGAGCTGGTACCCCCCTTGCGGGCCTTTTCTATTTCCTCCGCCAGTGTTTCCGTGGTATCTGCTTTTTCACGGAAGGCCATCACCTGCCGGGGGTCCATGTTCATCTGGGTGGAGAGGGTAATCACTCCCACCGGTCTCTTAGGCGTGAATAATCCACAGCCTCCGGCGAGGATTGCTATAAGGCTTAAAATAGCATAGCGCATTATTTTCAGTCTTTTATGCCATACTTCTCCTTGAATTTCTTGATCCTTCCGCCCGTATCAACCACCACCTGGGTCTGACCTGTATAGAAGGGATGGCAGGCAGAGCAAATTTCCACCCTTATTTCCTTCTTCGTGGATCCCACCTGAATCCTGTTCCCGCATGCGCAGATTATTACCGCATCCTCGTAATATTCTGGATGTATCCCCTTCTTCATGGAGACAATTTTAAAGGATGCGGAATCCTCATTCCGGCGGGTATGTCGTATCCTTCAGATAAACTCCCGCGACCCGGCTGTTCTTCTTGACCCGGACATTTTCCAGAAGGGCATTGGGGCCCACCTCGCTGCCCTCCTCGATATAAGTGTTTCCTATCAGCGATGTGCACGGATGCACCACGACATCCGGTTCGATTACTACATCCTCTTCTATGTACACATTTCCGGGGTCCAGTATGCTGACTCCGGCAGAGAGGTGCCTGTTTACAATCCTGTCCAGAAGTATCCTGTGGGCATCGGATAGTTGTTTTCTGGTGTTTACACCGACGATTTCTCTCCAGTCTTCCACCCTGTAGGCGTACACTCCGCCGTACCGCCTCTGAATTATCGCTATGACATCGGTCAGGTAGTACTCCCCCTGCTTGTTGTCGGGCTTGATTTCGGAGAGGGATTCGAGAAGTATGTTGCTGTCGAATATGTATATGCCCGAATTGACTTCTTTAATCTGCTTTTCTTCCGGAAATGCGTCCGCCTCTTCCACTATCATGAGGACCCTGTCCCCCCTGCTGCGGATGATTCTACCGTATCCCGTGGGGTCGGGCACCTCTGCCGTCAGTATGGTGGCCAGTGCATCGTTCTTCCTGTGAAGCTCGTACAGTTTTTTCAGGGTTTCACCCGTGACCAGTGGGGCATCCCCGGGCATGATCAGAATATCCACATCTTTTCCCTGTATGTATGGGGAAACCTGCATCACGGCGTGCCCCGTTCCCAGTGGCTCGTTCTGATATACAGGGGTTACCCCCTCGTACTTCTTCACTTCTGCTTCGACTTCCGCGGCGTGGGGTCCCCCCACCACTATGTATATGCGGTTGGGCATAACCTGGCGGGCGGCTTTTATGGGGTAGTGTATCAGGGGTTTGCCCAGAAGCCTGTGGAGGACTTTGCTCTTCTTCGACTGCATGCGCCTGGATTTACCTGCTGCCAGTATGATTACCTCTATGGACATGGTGAAAGTTTAAATGGAGCCCCCGCAGATGCGGGGGAGTCCTCAGGTTTCCAGATTTTCGGCTATGATGGTAGCTATGTCCTTTACTGGAACTTCTTCCTCTCTGCCCTTGGCTTTTACCCCGTCGGAAATCATGGTGTAGCAGAAGGGGCATGCCACTGCTATCTGACTGGCCCCTGTCTCCAGCAGTTGCTCTGTCCTCTCCAGGTATATCTTCTTCCCGAGGGTTTCCTCCATCCACATGCGGCCACCGCCGGCTCCGCAGCAGAAGGACCTCTCCCGGGTTCTTTCCGGCTCTTCGAGGAGGCCCACATTCAGGATGACTTTCCTGGGATCATCGAATATGCCGTTGTGCCTACCCAGGTAGCAGGGATCGTGGAATGTTATGGTGGAAGCGTTCTTCTTCACGCGTATGCGCCCTTCCTGCAGGAGCCTGCTTATGATTTCAGAGTGATGATAAACCTCGTAATTGCCGCCGAATGCGGGGTACTCGTTTTTGATGGTGTTATAACAGTGGGGACACATGGTGATGATTTTCTTCACATTGTACTGGTTCAGCGTTGCCACATTTTCGGTGGCCAGCATCTGGAACAGGAGTTCGTTTCCGCTCCTGCGGGCGCTGTCTCCAGAGCACTTTTCATCCGCCCCGAGGCCCGCATACGATATGCCGGCCGCATCCAGTATCTTGAGGAAGTTCCGCAGGTTCTTCTTCGCATTCTGGTCATAGTTGGCCGCACAGCCGAACCATATCAGGTACTCAGCATCGGGTTTTTCCGATATGTGGGGGACGCCCAGTTCCTTTCTGACCTCTTCGCGGGTATCATGGGGGGCATTCCAGGGGTTGAACTGGTTCTCCATACCCCTGTAGGCCGTGTTGAGCTCGGAGGGATAGTTGCCCTCCTCGACGGCCGCCCTTCTGATGTTTATGATGAACTCCAGATGGTCTATGAGGACCGGGCACTCGTGTACACATGCACCGCAGGTGGTGCAGGACCAGAGGGCATCCTCTCCCACGACGGCCACGAGGGATTCATCTACATTGCCATTGCCCTGTGCGACGGAAAGCAGGTGGTTTCTGACGCTGAGGACCACCTCTCTCGGATTGAGGGGCTTGTTGGTATTCCAGGCGGGACACACGGAAGTACACCTGCTGCACAGGGTGCATGCGTCGGACATGAGGGCATCCTTCCAGGGGAGGTTTTCCAGTGTAAAGTATCCGGTGAGCATTTCTTCTTCGGACACTTCCTCCCCTGCATTCATTCTGTCCATCAGCTCGATTAGATTCACTTTAACATCGTGCTGTCCGCTCCTGTGGGGCTCGTAAAAGAGTATATTCAGGGGAGCCGTGAAGAGGTGCCCCAGCTTGGAAAAGGGTATGTAGCCTATGAAGAGCATGGTGGTCCATACATGGATGTTCCACAGGATTCTGTGCCAGAAGGTGATGGCCTGGTCTGACATGCCCGAGAAGAGCAGGTTCGCAAGGGTGTAGCCCACGAAGGACACCTTCTCCCATTCGGGCTGGAAGTAGGCGATGCGCAGAGCCTCTATCAGGAACCCTTCGATTCCCAGAAGCAGGAGGAGGGTGAGAATTACATTGTCCTCTATGGAATTGCGGAGCCATCCGGGAAGGAAGAAGAGCCTTCGGGCGAAGGCCAGGAGAACACCCACGATGAGGAGCAACCCGGCCAGGTCGGCGATGAAGGACTGGAAGAGGTAAAAGTCCCCGTATATGAATCGGAATCCGAGATCCATTTCTGCGGCCACCAGAAGGGTGGTGACGAACAGTATGACCATTCCCCAGAATATTCCGAAGTGGAACAGGCCGGCAAAGGGGTTCCCTTTTGCCAGTTTAACCTGCGCGATTGCATCCCGGAGGAATTGGCCTATGTTCAGCCGCACCGGGGTCTTTCGGGTCATGAGCCACGCCTTCACATGCCTGTACCATCCGTAGAGGAACACCGCTGTAGCCACGGCGGCGAGCAGGTACATTAAAATGTAGTCTAAAGTTCCTACATTCCAGGCGAATACCCTGTGGGGTACATCGGGCGGATAGTAATCACCATGCATGACTAAATGTTAAAGGTTTAATGCGGCTTCTGGATATTTAAAACCTACCGGGAATGTAGGGAATCGAATAGCCGGCGATTACCCTTTTCCTTCCTGGAGTATGAAGTTCGTAATCTTTTCGTATATCTCCCTGATTTCGGGATACTTCTGCAATGCTTTCAGGTGTTTCTCTATCGTGATGAAGTCGCCCCTTCTGGCGGGTCCCGTGAGGGCCTTCCGGGGTCCCATTTCGAGGGCATTGGCCAGAGTGCTTCTGATGAGGGGTTCCATCGCCTCTATACCCACATCGGAGATTTCTCTCATGATAATATCGGCTATGATCCACATGGCATCTGCGAAATTACTTGCAAAGACGGCGGCGGCATGGTACAGGGTCTTTTTCTTCGGGTCTATGGGGAATAATCTTGAGCGAAATTCCTCTGCCAGTTTCAGGGCCAGGGCCCGCGCCTCCTCATCCCCCTCGAAGGAGAAGTATATGTTTTCGAGGAGGGAGGGGTCTTTTCGGGGGAAGCTCTGGAGGGGGTGGAGGGAACCCGTATGAGCTCCTTTTTCCTTCAGGGGTTTCAGCTCGCTGGATGTCAGGGCTCCCGAAAGGTGAAGGAATCGCTTTCCGGCCACCCGGTGGTGGGACAGTTGGTGGGCCATATCCCGCAGGTCGGAATCCCTGACCGCAATTATGAAGTTTCGGGCCCTTTCTATGAATTCCTCTGCCCTGTCCCGCGGATGGAAGTGGAAGGGGACATCATCGGGGAATCGGGTGAGGATATGGACTTCCCAGCCCCTCCGGTACAGGGCAAGGGCCATGGATCCACCCACCTTTCCGTATCCCGCTATGCCTATTACCTTCTCCATCTGAATCGATCAATTTTATACCCCGCTGTTCCCGAATGGTCGGAAAATCGACCAAATTTCTTCTACTGTGGTCGAAAGTGCTGCTAATACGACAGGAGCAGGGTTATTATCTGATTGTCCCGTATCAGAAGGGTTTTTTCGAATCCCTTAAGCTGGGCTAACCCCTTACTCTCGCCCCCTATTTCTATTACGGTTCCGTCTTCCAGCATATAATCCGGTTTTTTACGTCCTACCCCCTTTACCGTCCCGAATCTTATACCAAGGCTTTCCAGGGCGAACAGAACTGCCTCTTCTCTGAGGGCGCCTCTGCTGGCTTCTATCCCCAGTTCTTTACAGATAGCATATCGAAGGTCTGGATGTTGCAGTAGAAGTTTTGGTTCCTTGCGCACGATGGCACTTCCGGAGGCCATTGGAGTGACCACGCGCAGGATTTTCATTTTCGATAGGGCTTCGATTATCTCGTACACAGTATCCTTGGATTTGCCCAGGTTCCTGGAAAGGGAAGTTATGTTTGCCTCTCCCGGCGGGGATGTGGCGATAAAATACAGGAGTTTTTCCATCGCAAATGCTTTTGAAATATCCATCTTCAGGATGCTCATGGAATCTTCCCGAATGGATTTGCTTATTCCGGAGAACAGGGCTTTCAGAGCATCTTCCTCGTCCATATTCAGTGAGAATGGAAATCCACCCACTCTCATGTATGTTTCGATCCAGTGCTTTATTTCCGGATAATACTGTCCGACAAATCTGCTGGATTCGTGTGCATCCTTCCATGCTCCTGGAGGTGCTTTTATATCTTCTCCAGTTGTGAGTAATATGTATTCCCGAAGGGATAAGGGCGCCACATCTATTATCCGGAATCTCCTGTCCTGTGTGAAGGCTATCGCCGCACTACCGCTTATTATCATCTTCAGGTGGTCGAACTGGTCGTTGAGGGCTTTAACGATGCTCATCCAGCCAGGGTAGGTGTGTACTTCATCTATGAATAGATATCGGTATCCCATTTCCACCAGGGTGAGAGCAGTTTCGTATAGGCCTTCTTTCCTGACCTGAGGCCAGTCAGCAGAGAAGTAAATGCTTTCCCTGTCGTTCAGGCTGGCGTGAACCTGGAGCATACCTGTAGTTTTACCAACTCCCCTCAGTCCCCTTATTATGATTATGTCCGGTTTTTTGCCTGTCGCCTGCCGGAGCAGGGGAACAAAACTCCTTTCTTTGAGATATCGAACCCTCTGCCTGAGGGAAAGGGAAAGGAGTATGAGCTTTTCTATGTTTCCATTCACGGGATAATTTTAAAGTAGTCGAAAAATCGACCATATTTCCCGGTTTTTGGTCGAAAAATCGACCATTTCAGCGGGAGTGCTTTCTGTCCAGGACCACCTTCACATTCTCCAGCGTGATTATACCCCCGTCTATCATTTCATTCAGGGCGGGCAGTATGCGGTTTATCTTCTCCTCTTCGTCTATCACTTCTATGACTATCGGGAGGTCCTCCGAAAGCCGGAGTATCGAACTGGTGTGAATCACGCTGCTTCCTCCGAATCCCATTATTCCCCTCAGGACCGTGGCGCCGCGGAACCCCTCCACCCTGAGCAGTTCTACGATGGCCTTGTAGAGGGGCTTCCCATTCCACCTGTCGCTTTCCCCTATGTGTATTCTCATGAGGACCATATTTCTGCTCATAATATCTCTCCTATTCTGAAGCCCAGAAATGCCGAGCCTATACCCAGGACGACGCTGGTGATGATGTACGCCAGCGCCCGAAGATGCTCACCCTCCGCGAGCATGGTGTAGCTTTCGTAGGAAAAGGTGGAGAATGTGGTAAAGGATCCAAAGAAACCGATCGTCACGGCGGTTCTCCACTGGGGCGGGATTACGAGCCTGTTGATACTGACGGAGAGAAAGAGGGCCAGGAGGAAGGAGCCCGCCACATTTATTACGAGGGTCCCCATCGGGAAGGTGGGGAAGTGT
>JALSOK010000024.1 GCA_026986535.1 Caldifarciminota bacterium | reverse complement strand
AAGGTCAGGCGGATGTTCCACATCCTGATGGAGGAGTTCGGGGGGCAGGGATGGTGGCCCGGCAAGAGCCGATTCGAGGTCATCGTCGGTGCCATTTTGACCCAGAATACTGCATGGAAGAATGTGGAAAAGGCCCTGGAAAATTTGAGGGGAGCACAGCTCCTTCCCGCCTCGGGGGATGGGGATGCTCTGGATTTCGCCCGCAGGTATGTTCAGCTGGGTCATCGGAGGCTTGCCGATTTGATAAGGCCGGCCGGTTTTTTCAATCAGAAGGCCCGCTATCTCCTCAATTTCATGGACTTCTTCATAAAGGAGGGAGGCTTCGACTCCCTTGATGCTCTGGACACAGATGTCCTGAGAAAGAAACTGCTTTCCATCCGGGGGGTGGGCAGGGAGACGGCCGATTCGATCCTCCTGTATGCATTCCGGAGGCCTGTATTCGTGGTGGATGCCTATACTCTGCGCATATTTTCACGCCACGGAGTGGATTCGGGGGATTACGAGGAAACCCGCAGGCTGGTGGAGGAGGCCTTTTCGCATGTAGATGAGGAAAGCAGAGTGCGGGTTTTTAACGAATTTCATGCCCTGCTCGTGAAGACGGGAAAGGATTACTGCAAAAAGCGGAATCCCCTCTGCTCCGCATGTCCCCTCGGCCGGATGGATTAGTCCTCCCTGTGCTTCACGAACCCCACATAAATGTGATGGTGCTTTGCATCCTTCCTGTGGGAAAATCCGGCCCTGAAGACCTCCACACCCTTTTCCATGAGGGCTTTCTCTATTTCGTCCACCATCTGCTTTGCAAAGTCCAGACTGGTGGTTTTATAGAGAATGAATGCGGTGTCGAATCGGCGGAACCTGTGGGCTTTCAGCTCGGGATTGTCCACCTCGCCAACATAGACCATATCGGGCTTTTCCCTCTCCAGCAGAATTTCCAGGTTCTCCTTCACCCTCTGAATCAGCTCATCGTCCACATATCCGGTAAGGGCAAAATCGGTGTTGATCTTCCGGCGGTATTCCTTTTCCACTTCGAACAGGGAGCGAACCGCTCTGTATCCGAAGAAGCCGAGCACTCCGAATATCAGGGCCTTGAGAAACTTTTTCATCTCACACCTCCCTCCTCAAAATTTTATAGCGAAAGGGATAATCCACAGTGCAATCTGGATGGAGGTTCGGGAGCTTCCAGCCGGACAGAACCCGTGATAGCTATTGACTTTCCGTGACCCCCGAAGGCCCCGTTTGCATTGCCAGGCAGTCAGAATTCCCTCTTCAGGGGCCGCTTTATCAGTCTCTTTACCCCTTCCTGAACCGAAACCCTTCCCTCCAGGATGGCCCTGACCATGGAAAGGATGGGCATTTCCACACCGAGATTCTCCGCCAGTCTGGAGCCGTACAGGGTCGTGTTTATTCCCTCCGCCACCATGTTCCGCCTTTTCAGTTCTTCCTCGATTTCTTCCAGCCTCTTCCCCAGTCCCAGATTGTATCCCACGAAGTGGTTTCTCGAGCTGGTGGAAAAGGAAGTGGCCACCAGATCACCCACCCCTGCGAGCCCCGCGAAGGTCCTGGAATCTGCTCCCATTTTCTCTCCGAGGCGCATCATTTCTGCAAGGGCGCGGGTTATGAGGGATGCGCGGGCGTTTATGCCCAGGTTCAGGGCCTCCACTATACCGCTGGCAATTGCATAGACATTCTTCAGAGCTCCCCCTATCTCGACACCGATGACATCCCGGCTTATGTAGGGTCTAAAGTAGTCGGTGAAGAAGGCCTTCTGAAGGTTTTCGGCCAGGTCTTCGTATTCCGATGCTATGACTGTGGATGCGGGTTTGTGCTGTGCTATCTCTATGGCGATATTGGGGCCGGACAGGACTGCATGGGGAACATCCAGATGCTCCTGGAGAATCTGGTTCATGAACCGCAGTTTGCTGTCTATTCCCTTTGTGGCAATCAGGGCCGGAGGAACCCTTAGCTCCCTGATTCGCACCATAGTTTCCTCGAATGCAAAGGAGGGCACCACGATGAGGATGTATTCGAAGTCCTCCAGTTCCTCGATCCGCGTGGTGAATTCGATGGATGGGGGTATGGGAATTCCCTTCTCCATGCGCTCTCTTTCCAGCCGCTCTTTCTTGAGGGGACTCCTTACGAATATCCGCACATGGTGTCCATTTTCCGCAAGAATCTTCGAGAGGGTGATTCCCCATGAGCCCGAGCCAATGGTAAAGAACCTCATCCCACCATCTCCCTGTAGATCATCTTTGCCAGCTGTATTACCATGATCTCCGTGGTGCCGGCCCCTATGTCGATCAGTTTGGCATCTCTCATGAGCCTTTCTACCGGATATTCCCTCATGTATCCGTTTCCGCCGAGGGTCTGTATGGCTTCCAGTCCAGCCTCCACACCCAGTTTTGCCGCCATATACTTGAGGGCGGAGGACTCTTTGCGGTGGTCCTTTCCGGGGTCATACCGGCTGGCCACTGTATAGAGGTATGTCTTCACGACTTCCAGCTTCGCACCGATGCGGGCCACCTTTTCCTGTATGAGCTGAAAGTCCCTTATGGGCTTTCCGAAGGCGTACCTCTCGCTGGAATATCGGGTCATCCATTCCAGAAGCCTCTCGGCTATTCCAACCGATATGGCGGATATCGTGATTCTCTCCACTTCGAATCCCTTCGCCACCATATAGAAGCCCCTGTTCTCTTCCCCCAGGAGATTTTCGGCGGGGACCCTCACATCATCGTAAAATAGCAGGGCAGTGGGACTTCCCCTCATGCCCATTTTGTCGAGCTTCCTCGAGACGGAGAATCCGGGAAAATGCTTTTCCACTATAAAGGCACTTATACCATCCCTTCCCATATCCGGTCCGGTCCTGGCGTAGGTTATGATCACATCTGCGATGCTTCCGTTTGTGATGAAGGTCTTCTGCCCCCTGAGGATGTAGTGATCCCCCTCCCTTCGGGCTGTGGATGATATGGCGGCGGCGTCGGAGCCTGCTCCCGGTTCGGTATAGGCCAGGGCCCCTATTGCCCGGGCCTCCGCCATGGGGGGGAGGTACTTCTCCTTCTGCTCCTGCGTTCCGTATTTGACTATGGGGTATGCTCCCAGCACGCTGTGGGCGAGGAGGGAAAGGGCGAGGGCGGGGCTCTCCTTGGATATTTCCTCGAGTATGATTACGGCATTGAGCAGGTCCATTCCGATTCCGCCGAACTCTTCGGGAATGAGCATTCCCGTGAATCCCATCTGCCCCATCTTTCGAAAGACTTCTTCGGGGAAGTAGTCCTCCCGGTCCATCCTGGCGGATATCGGAGCCACTTCCTTCTCCACGAATTTTCGGACAGTAAGACGAAGCTGCTCGTGCTCCTCGTTCAGGAGATGACCTGTGATGCCAAAAGCCATGGTGGAATTTTAAACCTGTATATTATCCTCTCTCTGCCAGCGCTCTTTTCATTGCCTGAAGCGATACCAGGGCGCACCGGATTCGCGTGGGAATAACACCCCCTACGATGTCGTTCAGGAAGGTCTCCTCCTCCAGACTCAGTACTTCTTCCACCCTTTTACCCATTGCCCATTCGGCAAGGATATCGGCGCTCGCCTGACTCACGGAGCAACCCCTTCCTTCGAAGGAAACCTCTTCTATTCTTCCGTCCTCGACCCTGATGTAATAGACGACCTCATCGCCGCACGACGGATTTCCCTTCTGCCCTGTGTGGGTGAAATCCTCCAGCCTTCCCCTGTGGCGGGGATACTTTGCATAGATAAAAAGAGGGTGCTCGAAAGGATTACCCGACATACTTCTTTACCTCCTTTAAAGCCTCTATCAGGGCATCTGCATCCCTCGAATCGTTGTATATGTAGAAGCTTGCCCTGACGGTGGAAGTGCCCTCTGCCCCCAGTCTGCGAAGGAGGGGCTGGGCGCAGTGGTGTCCGCTTCTGGTGGCTATGCCCCTGTAGTCCAGGAACTGGGCCACATCGTGGGCGTGGAGCCCCTTTACATTGAAGGTGAATATGGCGATTCTATCCTCGGGAGTTCGGGGTCCGTAGAGGACGATGTGATCCATGGAGAGGAGTTTGTCCAGAACATACTCCGTTATCCTCCGCTCATGCTCATACACTTCTTCCATGCCGATTCCGTTTAAAAAATCCACAGCGGCGCTCAGACCCACTGCCTCTGCTATGGGAGGGGTTCCGGCCTCGAACTTCATGGGAATATCGTTCCATGTGGATTCGTATAGTTCCACGGTCTCTATCATGTCTCCCCCGAAGAGGAAGGGCTCCATCTCTTTTAGAAACTCCTCTCTTCCCCACAGGACACCAATTCCAGTGGGCCCCAGCATCTTGTGTCCGGAGAATGCAACGAAATCGGCCCCCATCTTTCGAACATCCACCGGGATGTGGGGAACGCTCTGGCATGCATCCACTACTGTGATGGCCCCCACCTTCTTCGCCATGGATATGACTTCCTCCACCGGATGTATTACGCCCGTTACATTGGACACATGATTGATGGCCACTATTCTGGTTCTGCCGGTGATCTTCTGCCGGGCATCCTTCAGATTGAGGCGCCCCTCCTCATCCACATCTATGTACTTCAGGATTGCTCTTTTCCTCTTTGCCAGCTGTTGCCAGGGGACCAGGTTTGCATGGTGCTCCGATATGGTTATGACGATTTCGTCCCCCTCCCTGATTCTGCCGGCAAGGGAGTACATGACGAGATTCAGACCCTCGGTGGCGTTTTTGGTGTATACGATTTCCGAAGGACTTCTGGCCTTTATGAAGCGGGCCACTTTCCCCTTGCTCTCTTCGTATTTCTGCGTGGAGCGGACGGAGAGGGAGTATATGCCCCTGTGGATGTTGGCGTTGTGCTTCTCGTAAAAGTCCCTTATCGCATCGATGACGGTACGGGGCTTCTGGCTGGTGGCCCCGCTGTCCAGGTATATCAAATTGGGGTTGTTCTCGAACACCGGAAAGTGGCTCTTCATGTTGGTTAGCATCGCTGGAAAATTATAACGCAAATGCGGAGATCTTCCTCTCCCT